>SCTD01000044.1 GCA_004299215.1 Frankiales bacterium
GCTCGATTATCCGGTGGCCAAGGCCTACCTGGACACGCGCATCCAGACCATCTACGGCGGGACGACTGAGGTCATGAAGGAGATCATCGGTCGCTCCCTCGGCGTCTGAGCGGAAGAGCAGCCGGTAGCGGGAGAGGATGAACAGCGCGTAGTCGATCCCGACCACCAGACCGAGCATGAGCGCGAGGACGGGCGCGGTATCGCAGTGTCCCCGGATTCTCGGTCGCGTCCATGGGCCGGAACGCCCTCTCTGGGGGCGTCGAGGTGTGCGAGGTCACAACGCAGGGGCTACTTCACGACCGCCCGGCCGGGGGTGACGGTCGGGACCCGCAGGCTCACGGCCACGTCCGCGGTGCCCGGGAGCCGCTGGGTGAGGTGCGCGGTGCTGTCGGTGGTGACCTGCAGCTCGAGCGTGTGGCCGGCCGGCAGCGTGTAGGCCACCGCGGGCAGGTCCACGCTCAGCTCCTGCGGGACGGCCGACAGGCCCGTGAGCCGCACGCCAACGTCCTGCAGGTTGAGCACCTCGCCGGACTGCTTGTCGACTAGCGACAGGAACAGGTCGGCGCCGCCGGTGCCGGTCACCGAGAGGGAGGCCGAGGGGGTCCCGACGACCTCCAGTGGCCGCTTGCCCGCCGTGGTGACCGGGACGCTGAAGGTTGTCGGCCCGGCCGGCACGACCCGGGCGGTGGTGAGCGCGTTCAGACCACGGCCTGCGGAGCCGAGCAGGCCGGCCGGGTCGGTGGCTGCGCCGGGGACGGCGCCGAGCGAGGTGACGCTGCCCTTGCCGGTCGCGGTGGCACCACCGGTGGTGGGCCACTGCTTCAGCGCCCGGAAGACGCCCTGGTTCGTGCGGTACTCGACGGGCGCGCCGGTGCGGGCCTTGGTGTTGCCGCGCAGGTAGCGGTCGAACCAGGTCAGGATGGCCCGGTCCAGGTGAGCGCGGTCGTCGGCCTTGGCGTAGCTGGCGGGGCAGCTCACGTGCCCGCCGCAGAAGGCGATGAACTTGGCCGGCGCGCCGGTCGCCGCGACCTGCCGGTAGTTGGCCAGGCCCTCGTTGAGGTTGAACAGCGTGTCGACGCTGCCCTGCATCACCAGCGTCGGCACGGTCACGGGGTTGTCCTGACCGAAGACCCCGAAGCTGGAGCCGGCGAAGAACTCGTCCGCCTGCGGGCTGAGACCGTTCTGCACCAGCCCGGTGACCTGCGACGTGAGGAGGCCGCTTGCGTAGCCCCCGGTCTGCACGCCCGCTGCGCCGCCCGGGACGCCGCCGGTCACGGACGTGACCCCGGCGGCGAACAGCAGCTGCGACCACAGCTTGGTCGGACCGTGGCTGAACAGCGAGTAGCGCAGGTCGTTCCAGGCGATCTCCGGAGCCAGCGCGTCCAGCCGCTCGTCGAACGCGGCGGTGGAGAACTGGATGCCGCCGGCGTAGGAGCCGCCCGAGAATCCGGCGACCGGGTCACCGGGGCCGTTCTTCTTGATCTCCGGGCGCTGCGCCAGCCAGTCCAGCAGGGCGGTCACGTCGCGGCCCTCGTACTCCGGCTTGTCGACGTGCACCTCACCCCCGGACTCGCCGAACCCGCGAGCGTCCCAGGTAAGCACCGCGTAGCCAGCGGCGACGAGCTTGGACAGCGTGCCGGTGCCCACGGCGGTCTCGCCGGCACCTCCCCAGCCGTGCGTGCGCAGCACCACCGGGACCGGCGAGGTCCGGGACGCCCCCGACGGCAGGAACAGCGTGCTCTTGATCGGCGTGCCGTCGAAGGAGCGCACGACCTGGGTGCGGATCGTGGGCTCTGGCGCGGCGAGAGCAGGAGCGGCGGCCGCGCCGGCCACGAGCGCCGTCACGAGGGCGAGGACGGTACGGCGGCTGGCGCGCATGTGGGGGCTCCTGCGGAAGTCGGGGACTGTTGCCGGGACGTTCACCTGTTGTTTCCCCGTGAGAGAGCGTTCTCCTGTCGGACCCGCGGCCCGACGCGGGTGATGCAGGTCACGGAACACCCCTGGCGACAGCAGCTTGCGTGCAGCATGCAACGACCTGACGTCGCGATGGCAGACGAGCGCACGTCGTACGCGCTGCTCTCCAGCCTGCGCGCGGACGGCCCGCAACGACTGTCCACGCTGGCCGAGGTGGTGCGGCTGGACCGCAGCACCGTCTCCCGTCAGCTGGCCGCACTGGAGCAGCGCGGGTTGGTGGGCGCCGGCCGGACCACTCCGACCGCCGCGCGCACCTGCTGGCGCTGACCGAGGACGGACAGCGCGTCGTCCAGACGACGCGCGCCCGCAGGCAGCAGTGTGTTCGTCGTTGGTTCTGCTCTGGCGGGCCTCAGTCAGAACATGACCGAGCTGGTCGCCTTCCAGGCCCTGCAGGGCCTTGGCGTCGGCGGGTTGATGGCGCTGTCGCAGGCGATCATCGGCGACGTCGTCCCGCCGCGCGAGCGCGGCCGCTACCAGGGCCTGATCGGATCGGCTTTCGGCGTCGCCACGATCGGCGGGCCGCTGCGCGGCCGCTTCCTGGTCGACAACGCCTCCTGGCGCTGGTGCTCGTCATCAGCGTGCCGATCGGCCTGCTGGCGATGGTGGTCGTGCAGCGGGCCCTGCACCTGCGCCTGGTGCGGCAGAACCACGCGATCGACTGGACCGGCGACACGCTGCTGGTGGCCGGCACGTCCGCGCTGCGTCGGCGTCGACCAGACAGCCTCGTCGAGTCCCGCGACACGTTCGACCTGGCGGCGGACTCCGCCGCCAGGTCATCCAAGCGGCGCGTGCAACAGCGCGCGCTTCTCGGCGGGCGCCGTCACGCGTCGAAGCCGTCGAGCTTGGCGAGCACCTGGAGCATCACCTCGTCCGCACCGCCGCCGATCGACAGCAGGCGGCTGTCGCGGAAGAACCGCGACGTCCAGGTCTCCTCCATGTAGCCGACGCCGCCGTGGAACTGCAGGCAGGTGTCGGCGACCTCGCGGATCAGCCGGCCGGAGACGAGCTTGGCAACCGTCGCCAGCCGGGTGATGTCCTCACCGGCCATGTACGCCTCGGCGCACGCGTAGTTCTGTGCCTGCAGCAGGTCGGCCTGCGCCGAGAGCTCGGCGAGGCGGAAGGCGAGGTACTGGTTGCTCATCAGCGGCTTGCCGAACACCTCGCGCTCCTTGAGGTAGTCGCTGGTGCGGCGCAGCGCCCGCCGGACGGAGGTGGGGACGCCGTAGGCGGCGAACATGCGCTCGACGACGAACTGCGCCATCTGCTGCTGGAAGCCGCGGCCCTCGGTTCCGATCGTGTTGGCAACGGGGACCCGGACGTCCACGAAGGACAGCTCGGCCGTATCGGAGGAGCGGTTTCCCAGCTTGTCCAGCTTGCGCGAGACCGTCAGCCCCGGCGAGCTCGTCTCCACGACGATCTGCGACATCCCCCGGTAGCGACCCTCGTCGGAGGTCCTGGCGAGCAGGCACAGCCAGTCCGCCTGCGTGCCGTTGGTGATGTAGAGCTTGCTGCCGTTGATGACCCACTCGTCGCCGTCCCGCACGGCACGGGTCCGCAGCGACGCGACGTCGGAGCCGGCGCCCGCCTCCGTGACGGCGATCGAGCAGACCTGCGTGCCGGCGATTGCCGGCGCCAGGTAGCGCCGCTTGAGGTCGTCGCTGCCGAACTCGTGCAGCGACGGGGTCGCCATGCAGGTCTGCACGCCGATGGCCATCGGGATGCCGGCCGCCCCGGCCCGGGTGAGCTCCTCGCACATGATGACCGTGTAGAGGTGGTCTGCGCCCTGGCCGCCGTACTGGGGGTCGTACTCCAGGCCGAGCATGCCCAGCTCGCCCAGCTTGGGGAACAGGTCGTGGGCGGGGAACGTGCCGGCACGCTCCCAGTCGTCGACGTGCGGCGTGATCTCGCGCTCCACCACGTCGCGCACGACCTTGCGGAAGGCGGAGTGCTCCTCGGTGAACCGCACGCGGGCTCCTGTCGTCGCTGCTGTAGGTGTGACCGCGGCAACGTAGCGCGTCTACCGGTGGATCCATGCGGTCGTGACTGTATGTTCTGTCGCGTGACGGTGAAGGTGGTGCGGCGGACGCAGGCCGAGCGCTCGGCGAGCACGCAGCGGCTGCTGCTCGACGCGACCGTGGCCTGCCTGGTCGAGCTGGGCTACGGCGGCACGACGACCTCTGCGGTGGCCGATCGGGCGGGAGTCTCGCGCGGCGCGCAGCTGCACCACTACGGCACGCGCCAGCGTCTGATGGGCGCGGCGGTGGAGCACCTGGCAGCCCGCCGCCTGGAGTGGGTGCGGGAGAAGGCCGCGGGGCTGCCGGACGACGAGACCCGCCCGCGCCGCGCGCTGGACCTGCTGGCCGAGGCGCTGTCTGGGCCGCTGTACGCCGCGACGCTGGAGTTGTACGTCGCCGCCCGCGTGGACAGCGCCCTCCACGAGGCGCTGGTGCCCGTCGAGCAGCAGCTCACGAGGGAGCTGCGCCGGCTCTGCCGGGAGTACGTCAGTGACGACCCGGTGCTGGTGCAGTTGACGTTGGACCTCCTGCTCGGTCGAGGCGTCGGCTCGCTGCTCAGCCCGGTCCGTCCGCAACGACAGCGGCAGCTGCTGGACGCCTGGGCCGGGGTCATGGCGGCGCGAGGCCGGTCGTGATGGCGTCTGACCCGATCGTGCAGCAGTGGGCGCAGGGCTTCTCAGCCTCCTCTGCGGTGTCCGGAGAGCCGGGGGACCGGCTACCGGCACACCACCCGCAGTGCGTGGGCTGCGGACCGGACAACCCGCACGGTCACCACATGCAGGTCTGGCGGGACGGAGACCGGGTGCGGACCCGCCAGGTGTTCGACCCCCGACACGTCGGCGCTCCCGGAATCGCACACGGTGGCGCGGTCGCCACGGTGCTGGACGACCTGTTCGGCTTCGTGCTGTACGTCGTTGGCGACCTCGCGGTCACCCGGCACCTGGAGGTCGGGTACCTAGCGCCGGTGCTCCTCGGAGTGCCGTACCTGCTGGAGGCCGGCCTGGACCGGCGTGAGGGTCGCAAGCTGTTCGTCTCGGGCCGAGGGGTGGACCAGGACGGAGCGTTGGTGGTCGAGGCGAAGGCGGTGTTCATCGTGGTGGAGCTGGGACACTTCTCCAGAGGGGCTGCCTCGTGAGTCACGTGCTGCTGGACTACCGGCACCGCAGCGCCGGTCACTGCGGCTCCGGGGCTCTTCGCGACCTGATGGACTGGGCCGGGCTGGGCTGGGGCGGGCCACCGGCCGAAGGGCTGGTGTTCGGCCTGGGAGGCGGGCTCGACTTCTCCTACCTGCGCGTCCCGGGGCTCGTCCCGCCCGTGTACCTGGTCGGTCGCGGCGGTGACCTGGAGGTCGACCTGCTCGGGCGCCTGGGTGCGAGGGTCGACCTGCGCCGCACGGACGACCCGGTCCTCGGATGGCAGTGGGTGCGCGATGAGCTGGACGCCGGTCGGCCGGTGATGGTCTGGGCCGACATCGCCGAGCTGCCCTATCTGCGTGTGCGGCTGCAGATGAGCCGGCACGACATCGTGGTCGTCGGCTACGACGACGACGAGCAGATCGCGTACGTCGTCGACAACGACCGCGACGACGTGCAGCAGGTGCCGTACGACGCGCTCGCTCGCGCCCGCAGCTCCAGAGCGTTCCCGATGCCCACCCGCCACGCGACCTTCGTCGTCGAGTGGCCGAGCGAGCCGCCCGACCTCGGCGCCACCGCTGCCGAGGCGTTCGCGGCCTCCGCCCTCTCTTTGCGCAGCGGCGGCCCCGACCTGGTCGATCCGACGCTGCTGCCGGGCGGATCGGTGATGGGCACCGGCCTCGACGGCGTCCAGCTGTTCGCTGACGACGTCGCCCGCTGGTCCGAGCTGTGGGACGACGAGACCCTGACCTCGGCGCTGCGCGCGCTGCCGGTCTTCGTCGAGAAGGCCGGGACGGGCGGCGGGCTCTTCCGACGGCTCCAGGCAGCGGCCTGCCACGACGTCGCGAGCCGGACCGGCAGTCACGCCGTCCGGGTCGCCGCGGAGGCGTACGACCGGTGCTCCGCGGCGTGGAGTGAGCTCGGCGCCGCGGCTGTGTCACCCGCTTCGCTGACCAGGCGTGCGCGTGATGCCGCTGCGGTGGCGCAGTCGCTGCCTTCGCTCGAGCGCGTCGCGGCGGACGCTCTGCAGGTCGCAGCCGACGATCTCCAGCACCAGCGGTGACGCCGCTGGAGCGGCTCGGTCGCTGGTGCGCCGCGCACGGCTGGCCGGTGGTCCTGGTGTGGGTGCAGGTGCTGCTGCTGGTCGTGGCCCTGGCGGTGGCCGTCGGCTCGAGCACGAGCGATGACTTCACCGTCCCGGGCTCGGGCAGCAAGCAGGCGCTCGACCTGCTCGCCGAGCGTTTTCCCGCCCGCGCCGGGGTGGAGGGTCTGCTGGTCCTGCACGCCGACGACGGCGATCTGCGAGCACCTGGGCCGCGGGCCGCCATCGTTGACGTCGCGGAGCGGCTCGACGATGCGCCCGACGTCACCTCGGTCGCGCTGCCCGAGCACCAGCGGGCCGGCGGCAGGATCAGCGCTGACGGCAGGACGGCGGTGATCGCGTTCGCTCTCGACAAGGCCCCCGGCGACGTCGATCCTGACGACGTCCAGCGGGTCCTGGAGGCGGCGGCGGCCGCGCGGGAAGCGGGCATCCGGACCGAGGTCGGGGGAGCGGTGGCCGTCGCGGCCAGCACGCCGGAGACCGGCGCTGCGGAGATCGTCGGGCTCACGGCCGCCGCACTGATCCTGCTGATCGCGTTCGGTTCCGCCGTGGCGATGTCGTTGCCGCTCGTGACGGCTCTCGTGGGGTTGGGCATCGGGCTGGCTGCGCTCAGCGCGCTCGGGCCTGCCTTCGGCATTCCGTCCGTGGCGCCGAGCCTCGCCACGATGATCGGGCTCGGCGTAGGGATCGACTACGCCCTGTTCGTCGTCACCCGCTACCGGACGCAGCTCGCCGCGGGGATGCCGGTCCTGGACGCGGTCGCCCGCGCCACCGCCACCTCCGGCGCAGCGGTCGTGTTCGCCGGCGTCACGGTCATGATCGCCATCTGCGGCCTGGCCATCGCCGGCGTCCCTATCCTCGCGGCGGTCGGGTACGCCACCAGCCTTGTTGTCGCTCTGGCTGTCCTGGCGGCGATCACCCTGCTGCCGGCTCTGCTCGGCCTGGTCGGCACACGCATCGACCGGCTGCGGCTCCCATGGACGGGCCGCAGCACGGGCGCTGGGTGGCAGCGGTGGTCGCAGCGGGTCGGCCGCCACCCGTGGGTGTCCCTCGTGCTGAGCTTGACCATCATGCTCGGGCTCGCCGCGCCTGCGCTGAGCCTGCGTCTCGGGCAGCCCGACAGCGGCAGCGCCTCGACGAGCACCACCGAGCGCCGGGCGTACGACCTGCTCGCCGCCGGGTTCGGCCCAGGGACGAACGGACCTCTGCTCCTGGCGGTCGACCTGGCCAGTCCGGCGCGACCCGGACCGGAGCCCGCCGACGGCGAGGCAGCAGCGGCCTCAACCGACCCGCGGGGGAGCGACCCGCGTCTGGCCCGGCTCACGGATGCCGTCGCGGCGCTGCCCGGCGTGGCCAGCGTCGCGGCTCCTCTTGTCGGGCCGGACGGACGCGCAGCGATCGTCGTCGTCATCCCGACGACGTCGCCCCAGGACCCGGGCACCGAGGCGCTGATCCATCGACTGCGCGAAGACGTCCTGCCGACCGTCACGGCGCCCGGTGACGAGGTCCACGTCGGTGGACAGACCGCGATCTTCGTCGATCTCGCCGACCGCGTCGCGCAACGGCTGCCGTGGTTCATCGGCGCGGTCGTGCTGCTGTCCTGCGTCCTGCTGGCCGTGGTGTTCCGCTCTCTGCTGGTCCCGCTGCAGGCCGCGGTCATGAACGTGCTGTCCATCGGCGCCGCGCTCGGCGTCGTCGTCGGCGTTTTCCAGAAGGGCGTAGGACTCGACCTCGTCGGGCTCGAGGAGCCCGTCCCGATCATCAGCTTCGTTCCGCTGATGATGTTCGCCATCTTGTTCGGCCTGTCGATGGACTACCAGGTCTTCCTGCTCTCCGCCGTGCGAGAGGCATGGCTGGACAGTCATGACAACCGCGAGGCCGTCACCACCGGGCTGGCGCGGACCGGGCGGGTCATCACCTCCGCAGCGCTGATCATGATGGCCGTCTTCAGCAGCTTCGTCCTCAGCGACGACCCGCTGCTGAAGATCTTCGGGCTCGGCCTCACTGTGGCGATCTTGCTCGATGCCACCGTCGTGCGGTGCATGCTCGTCCCCGCCGTGATGGTGCTCTGCGGCCGGACGAACTGGTGGCTCCCGCCGACGCTCGATCGCCGCCTCCCCACGTTCGACCTGGAGAAGGGCCGGGCCGCCACCGACGAGGCCGCAGCCGGCGCAACGCCCCCACCCGGACCTCGCGGTCAAAGCGGTTTCCGTCGAGGTCAGCGGAAGGATGTCGGGAAGGAGGCGGTCGGCGATGGGGAGGGCGTCGCGGTCGGCCGCTCCGACGGCGGCGGCTGAGGTTGCCAATCGCCATGCCATCCGTCCGGCTCGCGAGGCTGAGCCGAGGGGCTCTCCTGGGCGCCAGGTCGCAGACCGAAGCCGGATCCTGCTTCCGGACCCCAAGGCCAGGCCCACGATGTGGGGGACGGCGTGGGCCACGAGCCCATGCTGGATCTTGCCGGAGATGCCGACATGTCCTTCGGGGTTCTCGTGGCGCAGAGAACTTGATACGACCAATCGGGGGTGCTACAGACGAGGGCGAACGGTCCTGGTTGCAGTTTTCGGCCAGTCTGCACCCGCTTCCGCCGGGCTCGACCCACCGTGTGAATGGAAACCCAACGCGTTACGTGTCGGGACCGACTTCGCCTTCAGGTCTCAGGCGACCTGGCAGTGTGGGGGCGCGCTATCCACAAGTCTGCTTAGAGCGCCCCGGCGGTGATCGTGCGGCGGCTACGCCTGCTGCATGGCTCACGTTGAGGATCGCCGGGAGAAGCGGACAGACGGCGTGCGCTTCGGGGCACGCAGCGGGCACGCGGGGGAGAAGGCCACGCGTAAAGAAGTGACCATCGCGCGAGCTGACTCCCTCATGAGCGATATGGGAGTCACGGCAGCTGCAAGGAGCGGGTTGGGGCTATCTACACCTACCCTTACCGGGTGCCGGCGGAGTCAGCGACGCGGTAGGTGCCGCCCCCCACGCATACCCAGGTGCATTCTGGCCCCGCAGTCTGCCGCACTCAGCGCGTCCCTGGCTGCGCTGAGTGCACCTCGACCGGCTCGCGCGGTTGTTCTGCTCGTCGACGGCCTTCGACCTCCAGGTGCGGCAGGGCTCGGGAGAGCCAGTCGGGGAGCCACCAGTTCGCGCGGCCGCAGAGGATCATGACGGCGGGGACGAGGACGCAGCGGATGATGGTGGCGTCGACGAGGACGGCCTCGGCCTCGCCGTCGCCGTCC
>SCTD01000445.1 GCA_004299215.1 Frankiales bacterium
GGCGATCGGGCTGCTGCTGCTGCTCGCGCTGGCCGCCCTGGCCGTGCAGGCCCTGCGCTACGAGAGCGTCGACGACCGCCGCGCCGACGTGCTGCGCGCCGCCACGCAGTCCGCGCTGAACCTCACCTCGATCGACAACCGGGAGTTCGACGCGGACGTGGCCCGGGTGCTGGAGGGGTCGACCGGGGCCTTCAGGGCCGACTTCGAGGCGCGCTCGAAGGACCTGGAGTCGGTGCTGACCGAGAACCAGGTCGTCTCGCAGGGCAAGGTGATCGAGGCCGGGCTGGTCCGGGACGACGAGCGCACCGCCACCGCGCTGGTGGTCGTCGACAGCGAGGTCCGCAACACCGCCGCCCCCGAGGGTCGCGTGAACACCTACCGGATGCGGCTGGAGCTCGAGCTCGTCGACGGCCGCTGGCTCACGTCCCAGCTCGAGTTCGTGGGCTGACATGACCGAGACCCCCCGCGACCCGTTCGCCCCCGATCCCACGCCGCAGCCCGAGCCGGTCACCCCGCCGGAGCCGGTCGAGCCGGTCACCCCGCCGGAGCCGCTCGAGCCCGCGCCACCGGCCGAGCCCGCGGAGCCCGTGGAGCCGATCGCCCCGCCGGAGCCCCTGCAGCCGATCGCTCCGCCGGAGCCCCTGGAGCCGATCGCCCCGCCGGAGATCCCGCCGCCGCCGGCCCCGGTCGAGGTCCCGGCCCCCGAGCCGACCGCGATCGCCGCGCCTCCCCTGGGTTCCGGGTCGCCCGAGGCGCCCCCGTCGTACGAGAACGCAGGGGACGCGCAGGTCGACCCGGCCTCGCTGCTCCCGGCGGACGCCTCCGCGGACGCCCGCGAGGACGCGCCTCCAGCGGCCGTCCCGCGCCGCAGCTGGCTGCCGGTGACCGCCGTCGCGATCGCGGTGCTGCTGCTCGCGGGCGCGACAGGCTGGCTCGGCTGGCAGGTCCGCCAGGGGTCCGTCGCGGAGGCGGGCCGCCCGGACGCGGTCGCCGCCGCGCGCGACGCGGCCCGGCTGCTCTTCTCGTACAGCCACGAGACGCTCGAGGAGGACTTCGCCAAGGGCCTCGCGGTCACCGCCGGCGAGTTCCGCTCGGAGTACAGCCGGACGACCAAGGAGGTCGTGACGCCCGTCGCCGAGCAGTACGACGCCGTCGTCGTGGCCGAGGTGGTCGAGGCGTCCATCGTCGACGCGGGTCCTGGACGCGCCACGGCGCTGGTCTTCCTGAACCAGGGCACGACCAGCACCCGGGTCCAGGGCCAGCAGGTCGACCAGAGCCGGGTCCGGATGCACCTCGTGGACCGGGACGGCCGCTGGCTGGTCCGCGCCGTCGACGCGCTGTGACCCAGCCCGACGCGCCCGTCGAGCTGCCCGAGCCCCCCGCTGCCACGCCGCGGCCCCGGTCGGGTGCCCCCTGGCCGGCGCTCGCCGTGGCGGTCGCTGTCGCGGTCATCGCCGTGGCGGTGGCCGCCGCGGCGCTGCTGTCGCGCCCCGAGAGCGCGGCCGACGTCGAGGCGGTCCGCACCAGCGCGCTCGAGGCGGCGCGCGAGCGCACGACCGCGCTGACGTCGTACGACCACCGCACCCTCGAGCAGGACATGGCCGAGGTGCTGGCGACCGCGACGGGGGAGTTCGAGGACGACTACCGGTCCACGACCGCGCGGCTGGCGGGCACCTTCCGGCAGACCGAGGCCGTGGCGACGTCGACCGTCGTCGCGACCGGGATCGAGGAGCTCGAGACCCCGGCCGACGGCCCGGTCCGGGCGGTCGTCGTGGTCGCGGTTGACCAGGTCATCCGCACCGAGGGGGCAGCCCCCCGGACCGAGCGGAACCGGCT
>SCTD01000446.1 GCA_004299215.1 Frankiales bacterium
TCGATCTCCGGCTGCTCGGTGCACTGCACCAACCACGAGATCAACGACGTCGCGTTCGTCGGCGTTCAACTTCCGGACGGGACCCTCGGCTACGACCTGTGGGTCGGCGGCGGCCTGTCGACCAACCCCAAGCTCGGCCTGCGCCTCGGCGTCTTCGTCGAGCCGGCCCGGGTGGCCGAGGTGTGGGCGGGCGTCACGTCGGTGTTCCGCGACTACGGCTACCGCCGCTCCCGGATGCACGCCCGGCTGAAGTTCCTCCTCGCCGACTGGGGTCCGGAGAGGTTCCGCGAGGTGCTCGAGACCGAGTACCTCGAGTCGCCGCTGCCGGACGGCCCGCCGCCGGCGACGCCCCCCACGCCCGACCGGGACCACGTCGGCGTGCACGAGCAGAAGGACGGTCGCTTCTACGTCGGTGCGGTCCCGCGCGCCGGACGCACCAGCGGCACGCAGCTGCTCCGGGTCGCCGAGCTCGCCGCGCTCTACGGCGACGGGCAGGTGTCGACGACGGCCCAGCAGGGACTGGTCGTGCTGGGCGTGCCGGCCGACAGCGTGCAGCCGCTGGTGGACTGCCTCGAGGCCGAGGACCTCCGCGTACGCCCGTCGGTCTTCCGCCGCGGCACGCTGGCCTGCACCGGGCTGGAGTTCTGCAAGCTGGCCATCGTCGAGACCAAGGCGCGCTCGGTCGACCTCTACACCGAGCTGGAGAAGCGGCTGCCCGACTTCGACGAGCCGATCACCCTCAACGTCAACGGCTGCCCGAACTCCTGCGCCCGCTTCCAGACCGGCGACATCGGCCTGAAGGGCTCGATCGTCGACGGCGAGGAGGGCTTCCAGGTGCACCTCGGCGGGCGGCTCGGCGAGGACGCCGGCTTCGGCCGCAAGTCCCGCGGGCTGAAGGTGACCGCGGACGGCGCGGCCGACTACGTCGAGCGGGTGCTGCGCACCTACCTCGAGCACCGGCTCGACGGCGAGCGCTTCGCCACCTGGGCCCGGCGGGCGGACGAGGAGCTGCTCAAGTGAGCTCTGGTAGATGAGCGAGCGCGCCGCGCCGATGTACTGCCCGTACTGCGGCGAGGACACCATCCGGCCCTGGGGCGACGACCCGGACAAGGGTCACGCCGACTGGCGCTGCGAGTCCTGCCTGCGCGTCTTCACCGTCCGCTACAAGGGCCTGACAGGCACCGACTGACCACTACCGCAGGTGCGTCAGACGTGGAGGCCGCACTCGGTCTTGCCGGTGCCCGCCCAGCGGCCGCTGCGGGGGTCCTCCCCGGGGGCGACCCGGCGGGTGCACGGAGCGCAGCCGATGGAGGGGTAGCCGTCGTACGCCAGGGGGTTCACCAGCACGCCGTGCTTGGCGACGTACTCGTCGGCGTCGGCCTGGGTCCAGGCGGCGATCGGGTTGACCTTGACCATCTGGCGCTTGGCGTCCCACTCGACGACGCCGACGTCGCCGCGGCTGCTCGCCTCGTCGCGCCGGATGCCGGAGGCCCAGGCGGTGTACGGCTCGAGGCCGCGGGCGAGCGGCTCCACCTTGCGCATCGCGCAGCAGGCGTCGGGGTCGCGCTGCCACAGCTGCGGCCCGTGCTCGGCGTCCTGCTGGGTCACGCTCAGCAGAGGCAGCACGGTCCGCACGTTGACGTCGTAGACCTGGGCGACCGCGTCGCGGGTGCCGATCGTCTCGGCGAAGTGGTAGCCGGTGTCCAGGAACAGCACGTCGATCCCCGGCGCGACCGAGGAGGCGAGGTGGGCCAGCAGGCCGTCGCCCATGGAGCTGGCGATGACGAAGGAGTCGCCGAACGTGTCGACGGCCCAGCGCAGGATGTCCTGGGCCGACGCGCCTTCGAGGTCGCGGCCGGCCTGCTCGGCGAGGGACTGCAGGTGCACGGCTACATGCAACACCGGCCGGCGGCCGTCTCTTCCGTGACCCCGTGGCAGGCTGAACGGCGTGCACCCGTCGGTCCGGAACGTCGTGTCGGCGCTGAGCGCCGCCGGGGCGGCCGGCGAGGTCCGCGTGCTCGACGACTCCGCCCGCACCGCCGCCGAGGCCGCCGCCGCGCTCGGCTGCGCCGTCGGTGCGATCGCCAACTCGCTCGTCTTCACCGCGGACGGTGAGCCGCTGCTCGTCCTGACCAGCGGGGCGCACCGG
Source organism: Frankiales bacterium (assembly GCA_004299215.1). Taxonomy (GTDB): domain Bacteria; phylum Actinomycetota; class Actinomycetes; order Mycobacteriales; family SCTD01; genus SCTD01. The sequence continues at coordinate 2,150 of SCTD01000446.1, forward strand.
GTCGAC
>SCTD01000447.1 GCA_004299215.1 Frankiales bacterium
CGTAGTCCCAGGAGGCGCGCAGCCCGCCGTAGATCTCCGACGACGGGAACACCAGCCCGCGTCGCTTGCAGAGGCTGACGATCGTGTCCATGCGGTCGCTCTTGCTGGCCATGTGCGCTCCGGGGTCCGGCTGGCTGTCGGGTGAGCGCAGAACGCTACCGTCCGCCACACTGGGTCATGATCAACTCTCCCGCCCCGGACTTCACCCTGCCCGCCTGGACCGCCGACGGCGCCACGACGCTGACGCTCAGCGAGCAGCGCGGCGCCCCCGTCGTGCTGGCGTTCTACCCGGCGGACAACACCCCCGGATGCACGAAGCAGCTGTGCAGCTACCAGGACGACCTGGCGGTCCTGCAGGGCTTCGGCGCGGTGCTGTGGGGCATCAGCAGCCAGGGCGTGGACAGCCACCGAGGCTTCGCCGAGAAGCGCGGTCTGACCTTCCCGCTGCTCGCCGACGAGGACAAGGCGGTCCACGACCTCTACGGCGCGAAGGGCCTGCTGGGACTGCCGAAGCGGACCGTCGCCGTGGTCGACGCCGAGGGCCTCGTGCGCTTCCACCACGCGAGCCAGCTGGGACTCACGCACCAGAGCACCGACACGATCGCCCGGGTCCTCAGGGAGCTGCAGCCGCGATGAAGCGGCGGGCCGGCCGGGCCGAGGTGGAGGTGGCCGGAGCGCGGGGCCCTCAGCCCGAGAGGCGGTAGCGCACCTCGAGCACTCCCTCGCACAGCTGCTTGACCCGCACGCTCCCCTCGCGGGGAGCGCTGAAGTGCGCCTCCGCCTCGACCGCCTCCTGGTCGGTGCCGTCGATCGAGTAGCCCGCGTCCTCGAGCGCGACCGCCAGCTCGTCCCGCAGGGCCTCGAAGTCCTCCCCCGGCACGCGCCCGAAGACGATCCGGGTCGCCCCCTGCGACGCCGCGCCGTAGAGCACCTGGTCGTCGAGCACGGGGAAGCCGGACGGGAGCGTCGCCGACGGGTCGGCCGCCGGGAGCGTCGAGCAGGGGGCGCCCGGCGACGGAGTGGCGCCCGGGCCGCCCGAGCCGCACGCCGACAGCGCAGCGAGCGCGAGCACCCCCGCTACCGGAACGATCTTCGCCTTCCTGCGGGCGCGCACACGGGGCACCAGCACAGGAGGACGAAGATCGTCGCGGGGGTGCGCGCTCATGCCGGGGGGACGACCGGGGCCGACGCCTCACCGAGGCCGACCGTCCCGGCGTCCCGCGCGCGCCGGCTGACGCTCACCACCGGATCGGAGCCGTCCACGGCCACCAGCACCTCGAAGGCGCTCGGCTCGTCCCGGCCCAGCGCGAGCAGCGGTGCGCCGTGGACCTTCACGTCGTACGCCCCCAGGCTCCGCCGGTAGGCGCCCACGCCCTCCCACTCCGTCGTGAGCACCCACTGCGTCGGGTCGTCGGCCGCGCGGCCGATCCGGCCGCGCAGGTAGCCGGGGCGCGCCGCGAACGCGTCGAGCGCCGCCTGCGCGCGCGGCAGGAAGGAGCCGGCATCGGCAGGGGGCACGTCGAACCTCGTCACGACCAGCACAGGTGCAAGGCTAGGCGCGTGCCCAAGTCCCGCGCTCGCCGCAAGCCGCCGCCCCCACGTCAACGACCACCCAGGCAGCCGCTCGTCAAGCAGCCCGCTCCCGGCTTCCGCGGGAAGGTCGAGCGGTCGAGCGCGCCGCTGCTGCTCTGGCTGTCGGCGCGTCCGCGCTTCGTCATCCCGGTGCTGTCGGCGGTGCTGCTCATCGGCGGGCTGGCCTCGCCCCCGGCGATCGGCGTGCCGCTGCTCGCGCTGCTGGTGCTGCTCGTCGGCTGGCTGTCCTACCTGTCCTGGCCCGTGGTCGAGGGCTTCCAGCGCGTCGTGCGGCTCGGGACGATCGGGCTGGTGCTCGCCGCGATCGTGGGGAAGCTCACCGCCTGACCGTCCGTTTTCCGGCGATCGCTGCGGGTATGCGGCCTCCACTCATCGAGGAGGACGCATGGAACCCCTTTCCGCGCAAGACCTGGCCGCCGAGACCGCGACCGCGCTTCCGACGAAGGAGGTCCTGTCGCTGCTGGACCTCAACGCCGACGTCGACCTCGCGCTCGACCTCGCCGCGCCCGTCGACCTGGGCATCGCCGCGAACCTGAACGTGGCCGCTCCCATCGACGCAGCCGCCTCCGCCAACGTGCTGTCGGTCGGCTCCGAGGCTGCCGCGCTCTCGGACCAGCAGGTGCTCATCGACCAGACCCAGTCCGGCGACGCCATCGCGAACGCGCCCCAGACGTCGGTCCTCGACCAGTCCGACGACGCCGTCGGCGGCGCCGACACGCCCGCACCGGACTCCGGTGACGGCGAGGTGGCCATCGGCGACATCACCGCGGGCGGCAACCTGCTCGACATCGACGTCAACATCGACGGCGACATCGACGCGGCCGCTCCGATCGCGGGCGCCGTGGCGGCGAACGCCAACGTCGCCGCTCCGATCGACGCCGCCGTCGCGGCCAACGTCGGCTCGATCGACTCCGAGGCGACGGCGATCTCGAAGCAGACGGCGATCATCACGCAGGACCTGGACGGGGTGACCGCGTCGGCCACCGCCGACCAGGACTCCACGATCACCCAGTAGCCGATGACGCTCCTCGACGCCCGGGCCCCGGCCCGGGCTCCGGGCGTCGAGCTGCTCGGCGAGCTCGCCGGCTCCGGCTACGAGAGCGCGCCCGGTCTGGTCCGTCGCGCCGACGGGCAGACCTGCCAGCTGACGCCCCTCCTCTACGCGCTGCTCGGACTGGCCGACGGGGAGCGGGGTACGACCGAGCTCGCGGCGCTGCTGAGCGACCACTGCGGCAAGGCCGTCGCGGCCGAGGACGTCGAGCACCTGCTCACCGAGAAGCTCGCCCCGCTAGGGGTTCTCGCTGACGAGGACGGGCAGAGCCCGGTCACCGAGAAGGCCACTCCGCTGCTGGGACTGAAGCTCAAGGTGGTCGTGAGCGACCCGCGGTGGACCGCCCGGCTGACCGCGCCGTTCGGCTGGCTGTTCTCGCGCTGGGTGGTGGTCCCGGTGCTGGTCGCCTTCGCGGCCACGACCTGGTGGGTCCTGGTGGAGAAGGGCCTGGCGCAGCCGACCCGGCAGGCGTTCCTCGAGCCCGGCCTGCTGCTCGCCGTCTTCGTCCTGACCGTGCTCTCCGCGGGCTTCCACGAGCTGGGGCACGCCGCCGCCTGCCGGGCGGCCGGTGCGCGGCCCGGCGCGATGGGGGCCGGCCTCTACCTGGTGTGGCCGGCGTTCTACACCGACGTCGACGACAGCTACCGGCTCAGCCGCTGGGGTCGGCTGAAGGTCGACCTCGGCGGGCTCTACTTCAACGCCCTCGTCGCCGTCGCGGTGATGGGCCTGTGGTGGGTGACCCGCACCGACGCGCTGCTGCTCGGCGTCGCCACCCAGCTGCTCCAGATGCTCCGCCAGCTGGCGCCCGTCATCCGCGCCGACGGCTACCACATCCTGGCCGACCTGACCGGCGTGCCCGACCTGTTCGCGCACCTCAAGCCGACCCTGGCCGGCCTGCTGCCGCGGAACTGGGGCCGACCGCAGCCGCTGCGCCGCTGGGCCCGGGTCGTCGTCACGACGTGGGTGCTCGTGGTGGTGCCGGTGCTCCTCGCCCTCCTCGTCGTCGTGGTCCTCGCGCTCCCGCGGCTGCTCGCGACGGGGGCGGCGGGTCTCGGCCGGCAGAGCGAGGCGCTGCAGGTGGCGGCGTCGGGGGGCGACGTCGTCGGGCTGCTCGCCCGGCTGCTGTCGATCGCGGCGCTCGTCGTCCCGGTCGCGGCGATCGGCTACCTGCTGACGCGGATCGTCCGGCGCACCTCGACCGGGGTCTGGCGCGCCACGTCGGGACGTCCGGTGGCACGCACGGGCGCGCTGCTCGGCGGGGCGGCGCTGCTGGCCCTGGCTGCGTGGGCGTGGTGGCCGTCGGGGCAGTACGAGCCGGTGCGCTCGGACGAGCGCGGCACCCTCGGCAGCCTCGGCTCCGTGGCGGCGCTCGGCACGGTGGAGCCGGTCGCCCTGGCCCGCGAGGTCACCGGCGCGATCCCCGAGGGAGCCACCCGGACGACTGCTCTCGCCCTCGTGCCGAAGGACGGCGACGGACCGGCGGTCCTGCTGGTCCGGCAGGACGACGGCAGCCTGCGCACCATCCTGGCGTCGGACGGAGCCGGTACCGCCTTCCCCTTCACGCTTCCCGACGCCCCGGGGAGCGGCGACAACCAGGCGCTCGCCGTCAACGAGGTGGACGGCTCGACGGTCTACGACGTCGCGGTCGCCCTGGTCTGGGTGCGCGACGGCGCGGTCGTCGGCTCGCGCAACGAGGCGTACGCCCTCGCGTCCTGCCGCGCGTGCACGACGGTCGCCGTCGCGTTCCAGGTGGTGCTGGTCGTCGGGCAGACCGACGCGGTCGCGCCGGTCAACGCCGCGGTGGCCGCGAACGGCGACTGCGTCGAGTGCGTCACGGCGGCCATCGCCGTGCAGCTGGTGGCGACGCTCGAGAGGGAGCCGAGCGCCGAGGTGCAGGCGCAGATCGAGCAGGCCCTGGCCGGTCTCGACGGGCTGGAGGGGTCCAGCGACGTCTACGCGCAGGTCACCGCCGTGGAGCGGGAGCTGCTGCGGATCCTCGTCGACAACGGCCTGGTCGAGCCCCCGACGACGGCGACCCCGTCCGCGGTGCCCACCGGCGACCCGTCGCCGACCGGCGCGGCGACCGCGGGGCCCACCCCGACGTCGTCCGCCGACCCGCTGCCGAGCAGCGAGCCGTCGCCGACCGCCGAGGTGACCGGCGAGCCCACGGCGCCGGCATCGGCCGGCCCCGCGCCGTCACCCACCACCGCGCCGACGAGCAGTCCGGAGCCGACGGCGGCGGCGTCGCCCTGACTCAGTCGGAGCTGGTCGCGAGCAGTGCCTGCCCGCTCGTGTAGGTCGCCATCACGATCCCCTCGTGCGCGGGCAGGTGCACGCCGCCGAACTTCTCCAGCGCGAGCAGCGCGTCGCTGAGCATGAAGAGCGCCCCGCCCGCGGTCACCGTGGCGCGCCCGGTGTCGAGCGCGGCGAGCGCGGTGCCGAGCAGGGCGGTGCTGTAGACGAGCACCGGGACGCGGTCGCGTCCCGTCCGTGACCACAGGTAGGCGTTCAGCCCCGCCCAGCCGGCCAGGTACGGCACGACGCGGGCGGGCGTCGCCGCTCCCTGCCGGTGCGCGCGCAGGGCGGAGATCCACGCGGCGTGCCCCACGAGGAAGGCGCCCAGCCCGGCCGTGAACGCCGCCGGCCCCGACCCGAGCAGCGCGACGTCGCCGACACCGCCGAGGGCGAGCGCGCGCTGGGTCGGCCGGTCCTTGCCCGCGAGCAGCGCCGGCATCAGCAGCGGCTTGGTGACCCGCCGCTCCTTGTCGCGCCCGGTCGCGGCGAGCAGCGCGTCGACGGCGGCGATCCCGGCGAACAGCCGGCTCATGTCACGACCGTGTTGGGCACGGCGCCACCGTAGCGCCGGTCCCGGGAGGCGTAGATCTCGCAGGCCTGCCAGAGGTGCCGGCGGTCGACGTCGGGCCAGAGCGTGTCGAGGAAGACCATCTCGGCGTAGGCCGACTGCCAGAGCAGGAAGTTCGAGGTGCGCTGCTCGCCACTCGTGCGCAGGAACAGGTCGACGTCGGGCATGTCCGGCTCGTCGAGGTAGCGCGCCAGCACCCTCTCGTCGACCTTCTCGGGATCGAGCCGTCCCGCCGCCACATCGAGAGCGAGAAGCCTTGCCGCGTCGGCGATCTCCGCCCGCCCGCCGTAGTTCACGCACATCGTCAGGGTGCAGACCGTGTTGCGACGGGTCAGCTCCTCGGCGGCCTCGAGCTCCTTCACCACCGAGCGCCACAGGCGGGGCCGGCGTCCCGCCCAGCGGACGCGGACCCCGAGCTCGTGCATCTCGTCGCGCCGTCGCCGGATGACGTCGCGGTTGAAGCCCATCAGGAAGCGCACCTCGTCGGGGGAGCGCTTCCAGTTCTCGGTCGAGAAGGCGTAGGCGGACACCCACCTCACCCCGAGCTCGATCGCCCCCTCGACCACGTCGAAGAGCGAGGACTCCCCCGCCTCGTGACCGGCCGTGCGCGGCAGCCCGCGGTCCTTGGCCCAGCGGCCGTTGCCGTCCATCACGATCGCGACGTGCCGCGGCACGAGGTCGGCAGGCAGCGCCGGCGGGCGCACCCCCGTCGGGTGAGGGGTGGGCGTCCTCGTCACGAGCTGCGCTCGACCAGCGGCAGGCTGCGCAGGCCGCGCTCGAGGTGCCACTGCAGGTGGGCGGCCACCAGCCCGCTGGCCTCCCGGCGCGACCGGCCGTCGGCGGCCTCGGCGGCCGCCCAGTCGCCGGTCAGCAGGTCGACCATGAGGGCCAGCGCGGCCGGCGGAGGGGAGGCCGCGGCAGCGGGCCGGCAGGCCGGGCAGACGGCCCCGCCGGCCGGGACGGAGAAGGCGCGGTGCGGGCCGGGCGCCGCGCAGCGCGCGCACTCCGTCAGCGCCGGGGCGTAGCCGGCGACCGACATCGCCCGCAGCAGGAAGGCGTCGAGGACGAGCGAGGGATCACGCGCGGCCTCGGCGTCGCTGCCGGCGAGGGCGCGCAGGGCGCCGACGACCAGCAGGAAGAGCCGCAGCGACGGCTCCCTCTCCTCCGCCGTGAGCCGCTCCGCGGTCTCGAGCACCGCAGTGCCCGCGGTGTAGCGGCCGTAGTCACCGACGAGCCGGTCGCCGTAGGGCGTCAGGCTCTCCGCCTGCACCACGATGTCCAGCGACCGGCCGGTGTAGAGCTGGAGGTCGACGTGGCTGAACGGCTCGACGCTCGAGCCGAACTTCGAGCGGGTCCGTCGAACCCCCTTGGCGACGGCGCGGACCCGGCCGTTCCGCTTGGTCAGCAGGGTGATGATGCGGTCCGCCTCGCCGAGCTTCTGGACGCGAAGGACCACGCCCTCGTCGCGGTAGAGGCTCACGAGATGCACGGTAGTCCGGTGGTTCGCCACGGTCATCGCGCCGAGCCGTGACAGGCTGCGCCGGTCGTGACTACTGCACGCGCCGAGAGGCGCTCGGGCTGGGCCCTGCCCCCGGCTCCGCCCGAGGAATGGGTCGGGAGCCGATGGTTCCTCGCGCTCTGCGGAGCGCTCGTGACCGCCATCGGCATCCCGTCGCTCGCCCTGCGCGAGGACGGGGCCACCTCCCAGCTCTCCGCGCTGGTCGCCCTGCACGCGAGCGCGAGCGCGGCAGCGCTGGTGGCGGCGTACGTCCTGCTCGTCCAGGCGGCTGTCACCTCCGACGACCGGCTGCGCTGGATGGCGGCGGGCTACGCGGCGCTGTGGCCGCTCGTGCTGCTGCGGGCGGCCGAGGTCGAGGGGCGCGGACCGCTCGTCGAGGACGTCGAGCGCGGCGCGCCGATCGGGCTGCTGTGGCTGCTGACGCTCCCGGCGATGGCGCTGCTCTGGCCACGGGTGCGCCGCGGGGCGACCGCCGCGCTGGTCCCGCTGTCGGTGCTCGCCGCGGTCACCGTCGTGGTCCTGGTGGCCGGCGACCTGCCCGCGCTGGTCTCGGACGACCAGAGCCGGCTCAGCGCGCTGCGCAGCATCGACCTCGCGCTCGGCCTGGTCGCCGCCGTCGCCGCCGTGACCTGGCAGCGGTCGACGCCCCGTGGGGCCGGCGGCACCTGGTCCTGGGTCGGCGCGAGCCTCGCGCTCGTGGCGCTGGCCTGCCTGGTGCTGGGCCTCGCCGAGCGCCGGTACGACGACCTCTGGTGGGGCGGGCAGGTCCTGCTCGCGATGTCCCTCGTCGTGCCCGCGACCGGGCTGTCCCTGGTCAGCGCCGCCGGCTACCGCCGGCAGAGCCGCCGCTGGCACCAGCTCGTGCGGGAGGTGGCCGGCCTGCGCGCCGCGTCCCCACTGCTGCCCGGGCTCTCGGTCAGCCCCGAGGACGACGAGGGGCTGCCGTCCGCCGTCGACCTGCGCACGCTCATGGACGCCGGGCTGGTGAAGGTCGCGCTGCAGCCCGTGGTGCAGCTGGAGGACGGCGCCGTCGTCGGCTTCGAGGCGCTGTCCCGCTTCGGCGGCCGGGTGCCGACCGATCGCTGGTTCCGCGCCGCGAGCCGCTACGGGCTCGGCGGCGAGCTGGAACGACTCACCCTGCACGCCGCGCTCGAGCTGCTGCCGGGCCTGGAGCCGCACGTCTTCCTCGCGGTCAACGTCTCGCCCGCGGCGCTCGAGGACGAGCAGGTCCTCACCCTGCTGCGCGGGGTCGACGACCTCTCCCGCGTGGTCGTCGAGGTCACCGAGCACGAGGCGGTCGGCAACTACCGCGTGCTGCGCACGACCCTCACCGAGCTGCGCCGCCGCGGCGCGCGCATCGCCGTCGACGACACCGGCGCGGGCTTCGCCAGCCTGCGGCACGTGCTGATGCTGCAGCCCGACGTGGTCAAGCTCGACACCAGCCTCTCGCGGTCGGTGCACGACGACGACCGGCAGCAGAAGCTCGTCACGGCGCTGCTCACCTTCGCGAAGGAGGTCGGCAGCGTCGTGCTGGCCGAGGGCATCGAGACCGAGGAGCAGCTCGACGCGCTGCGGGACCTCGGCGTGCCGCTCGGCCAGGGCTGGCACCTCGGCGTCCCGACGATCGTCTCCTAGCAGGAGGACGACGCGCGGCGGCGAACCCCTGCCCGTGCCTCGACTGCGCGCCGCCCTCGCCGCGACCCTGCTGCTGCTCCCCCTCACGCAGGCGTCCGCCGCCCCCCGGCTGCCCGATCCGCCCGCCGGCGACATCAGCCCGGGCGTCACCTTCCTGGCCAACGTGCCCGAGCTGGCGACCGCGATCTCGCTGAACTTCATCGGCGACACGATGTTCGCGAGCACGGTCACCGGCATCTACAGCTACGACGTGAGCGACCCCGCCGCGCCGGCGCTGCTGGGCGCGCTGCCGATGTACATCTGGGAGAACGAGGACGTCGACGTCGACCCCAGGCGCAAGCTGCTCTTCCTGTCGCGGGACCCGCGCGGCTTCACGAGCCCGGCCACGAGCGCGTTCCCGTACGGCGCCATCCAGGTCATCGACGTGAGCGACCCGTCGCTGATGCGGCAGATCTCCATGATCACCCTGCCCGGCGGGCACACCACCACCTGCGTCGACTCGTGCAACTACACCTGGACCGGCGGTCCGAGCACGGGGCTGGGTCAGCCGGCGGAGTGGAAGGGCCGGCCGGTCTTCGGCACCGACATGCGCGACCCGAGCCAGCCGAAGGCCTGCCCGGAGCCGATCGACGTGGGCCGCAACGACGGCGTCACCGACTACGCCCACGACGTGCAGGTCGACGCGAGGGGAATCGCCTGGGTAAGCGGTCGCGGCGGCGTGCGCGGCTACTGGGTGACCGGCACGCACCGCGACCCGCGCGACGGCAAGGTGAAGGTCGCGACCGGCTGCGCCCCCGTGCCGTACGCCGGAGGTGGCACGGAGCTCGGCAGCACCGGGCCGCTGATGCACAACTCCTGGCACAACACGAGGCTGGCCGTCGAGGGGCGCAAGGGCGACGTGCTGATGGTGACCGAGGAGAACGTCGTCTCGGACTGCTCGACCGCCGGGCGCTTCGTGACGTACGACCTGCGCGGGAGCTACCGCGGCGAGGGCTGGAAGCCGGGGCACCGGCTGCGGGAGCTCGACACCTGGACGCCGGAGGAGCAGGCCGGCTCGACCGGGTGCGCGTCGGCGCACTACTTCAGCGACCGCGGCGACGGGATCGTGGCGATCGCGTTCTACGGCCAGGGCGTACGGCTGCTCGACGTCCGGAACCCCAAGGACATCGAGCAGATCGGCTACTACCGGCCGGACGACGCCAATGCCTGGGCGGCCTACTGGCGACCCGGCGGCTACGTCTTCGTCCCCGACTTCGACCGCGGCGTCGACGTGCTCCGGGTGGGCGGCACCCCGAAGCCGACGCAGGCCCCGCCGCTACCCGCCCGTGAGGCGCCGAACCTGCCGGACGAGGTGCTCGGCTGGCTCTGCCAGGTGCCGCGGTCCCTCGCGGACGCGCAGCACCACGTGCCCTGACCCCCTCCGGGTGATGTCCCCAGCACGATGGTGCTGGGGAAGTCACCCAGAGGAGGGTGCTAGAAGCCGAGCTTCTTGAGCTGCTTGGGGTCGCGCTGCCAGTCCTTGCTGACGGTGACGTGCAGGTTCAGGAAGACGCGCATCCCGAGCAGGGACTCGATCTGGTGCCGTGCGGTGGTGCCGACCCCCTTGAGGCGCGCGCCGCCGGTGCCCAGCACGATGGCCTTCTGGCTGTCGCGCTCGACGTGCACGGTCGCGAAGATGTCCAGCA
>SCTD01000448.1 GCA_004299215.1 Frankiales bacterium
CGACGCCCACGTAGTGCGCGTTCTCGATGTCGACCATCTCGAACGGGCGCGCGTAGGTCGTGTGCTCGAGCGCCGTCCCGGGGAAGCGCTCGAGCACCTCGACGTCGTCGCCCAGGACGCCCAGCAGCGGCTCGGCGACGACCAGCACCTCGTCGCCGGTCCGGGCGGCGACGTAGGTGACGCCGGGGTTGACGGCGACCGCCGTGTTGCTGACCAGCGTCCAGGGAGTGGTCGTCCAGACCAGCAGCTGTGCGCCGAGCTCCTGCAGCGGGCCGCTGGTGACCGGGAAGCGGACGTAGACGCTCGGATCGGTCACGGTCTGGTAGCCCTGCGCCACCTCGTGGTCGGACAGCCCGGTGCCGCAGCGGGGGCAGTACGGCGCGACCCGGTGGTCCTCGACCAGCAACCCCTTGTCGGCGATCTGCTTGAGCGACCACCAGACGCTCTCGACGTACGCGGAGTCCATGGTCCGGTAGGCGTCGGCCATGTCGCACCAGTAGCCCATGCGGGTCGTCATGCGCTCGAACTCGTCGACGTGGCGGAGCACGCTCTCGCGGCACCTCGCGTTGAACTCCGCGACGCCGTAGGCCTCGATGTCCTGCTTGCCGGAGAAGCCGAGCTCCTTCTCGACGGCGAGCTCGACCGGCAGCCCGTGGCAGTCCCAGCCGGCCTTGCGGGGCACGTGCCGCCCCTGCATGGTCTTGAAGCGGGGGAACAGGTCCTTGAAGACGCGTGCCTCGACGTGGTGGGTGCCGGGTTTGCCGTTGGCGGTCGGGGGGCCCTCGTAGAAGACCCACGGCTCTCCGTCGCTGGTCTGCTCCAGGCTGCGCTCGAAGACGCGACCCCGCTCCCAGCGGGCGAGCACGTCGCGCTCGACGGCCGGCAGGTCGACCTGGGCGGGCAGCTGCTTCATCTGGGTGTCCTCCGTCGGTGGCGTGCTCTCGACGGAGGGACGAGGCTCGCGCCCCGCGGTACCACCCTCCTTGGGACTCGCGTCCCCGCTCTTGTCCCGCTGTGCCGCAGCGGCCTTCCGTGGGGCTGATGTTCACGCGCGTGCACGCCTCCGGGCTCCCACCGTCCCCGGCTCGCTCTGGGCTGCGTTCGCTGCTACTGGTCCCCGTCGCTGCGACGCCGCCGAGCGTACTCGCGGGCTGGGCGGGGGCCCAGCGGGTTGCCGCGCGTGGGCGGAGCGCGTGGTGATGTTCCCGCGGAGCGGCTGGCACCCGACACGCCGGCGTGTCCCGTGCCAGCCGCTCCACCGGAAGATCAGCGCGCGGAGCGCGGGTGATCGTTGCGGGGCGCTCCCGCGTGGTGGCTTTGTGGGGGGCAGACCCTCACGTATCCTGCGCGCGGTCGCGATCATGCCCGCCCGGGCGTGGCGGACGTGAGGGGTATCGATGGCCACGCGCTTCGGCAAGGTCCGCAGCTTGCTCGGCAAGAAGGGCTCCGACGGGCCCGCTGCGCGCACGAGCAGCGGCAAGGGAGCGGGTCAGGCAGCGACGCCGGCTGCCGCGAAGGCCGCCCCGGCGTCGGCCCGTACGGCCCCTGCGCCGGCTGCCAAGGCGGCGGCTCCCACCCGCAAGCCCGCACCGGCCGTGGTGGCCGCGAAGGCCGCGAAGGCTGCGAAGGCCGCGCCCGCGAAGCAGCCGGCACCCGCGAAGGCAGCGGCCA
>SCTD01000449.1 GCA_004299215.1 Frankiales bacterium
AGGCGGTACACCCACGACCCTGACGCGCTACCTTCACGACCGCCCAGGGTGGGGAAGTTCGATAAGCAACCCTGGGGAAATTCGCTGAGCGGCATCACCTCAGCCACGCGGCACTCGCAGTCCTCGGAACGGCCGCACCACGCGCGTTCCGTCGGCGCGGACGATCAGGACATTGCGAGGACCCTTGCCACGCCACCCTCGCTCGACGGTGACAGGCTGCCCACGCTCCAGGTAGCGCCGCCCGGCGCAGGCTCCGCAGTCCATGCGCCGGATCATCGACCAGTCGTTGATGACGTACGGCAGACGAAGAAGCTCTGGCGGGCGTGATCACGCTTCGGCTGGGATAAGGAGCGGCATTTCCTCATGGCGAGGCGGCAACTATTCGGTGTGGAGCCAACGCTCCAGGTACGGGATGATCATTCGCAGGTCGTCACCTTCTGCGGACGCTCCCGCGACGGCCTTGACGGCGGCGGTCGCGTTGAAGGCGACGGAGAAGCCGACCTCCGCGAACAACGGAAGGTCAGAGCGGCTGTCGCCCACGGCAGCACACCTGTCGAGCGTCAGACCAAGGCCGCTCGCGACTCGCTGCGCGAAGTCTCGCTTGTCGAACTCATCGAAGTGACAGGCGACCAAGCCCGTGTACCGATCGTCCTGCTGCGCGAGTGTCGGACCACACGTGCCGTCGAAGCCGAAGGTTTCGCACAGGTAAATCCCCACTGGTTCCCATGCGAGCGTCGCCAGGTAGGCCGCGACGCTGTGCTCGCGGCACCACGTCAGGACGTCCGGGATGCCGGCGACGAGGGGCAAGTCGATCAAGGAGCGCCGTACGTCTCGCTGGGAGTGGTCTCGCCACCCTTCGGCATCCAGAACAGACACCTCCCGGTTGTCCATCCGGCCGTCGGCGTAGTCGCCTTCCGCCTGCCGCAGCACGTCGAGGTGCCCGAGGTAACCCGCCAGATGCTGCGACGAACTTGTCTGCGGCACCAAGGTGCCGTCCACATCGAAGAACACCGCGCCACGCATCCTGCGCACGCTAACGGGCGGCTGCCACAGCTCGCGGGCTACGGCACTTCCTGCCGCCGCACCTCCCTTGCAGCGAGTGGGAGGCTGGCGGCATGTCTCGCCGGACGCTCGTAATCCTCCTTGCTGTGTCTGCCCTCGCGCTCGCGTTCTTCACGCAGGAACTGGGACAGCCGCAGGAGGACCAGCCGATGCTCGCCATCATCGTGATCCCGCTTCTGGCAGCCGCCGTCCTCGCGAGTAGCGACCTGCGGCGGCGGGGCCACCGCTGGGGCTGGGCGATGCTCGCGGCGTCCCTCATCCAGCCGATCGGCCTGATCCTGTACGTCATCTTCAGCGGTCGGCGCGGATACCGGCAGCCCGCCGCAGCCGCCTGACCAGGATGACCGGCATGACAGTCCTGTTCGACGGTGACGTGCACGTCCACTACGGCTTCATCTGGCTGGCCACCGCCGATGACCCGCTGCCTGAAGGCGACTCCCGCGCCGGCCAGAGCAACGGCCTGTGCGGAGCGGCCATACCCGGTGCACTCAACATGGTCACCGGCCTGCACACGGGCTCCGTCCCGCTACGAGTGGAAGCACTGGCCGCAGCACCGCCACTCGATGACGCCTGGGAGGACGTTGTCGAGGTGCCGCTGTTCGCCCCCGACCGCGAGTACATGCTCTCAGCGTTTGAGGAGTTCCACGAGGTGACGCTGCCGCAGGTGGGCAGCCTGCGTGCCCGCTGGTCCGCGCAGGGCATGGACGCAGCCCGCGAAGCCGACAACCGCCTCGACGGGGAGCCCGCCCTCGACGCCTACCTGCTGCAGCTCTGGCCGGCCCCACCGGCGCCTGACGTGGTCCTGCGCCAGACAGCACGCTCAGCGGCGTACTGGCATGAGGTCGCCCGTAACAGCCCACCGCCGCCCAGCCCCGAGCACGTCGCGCGGCAGGCAGCCGAGCAGCAGCGCCAGCTCGAAGTCGAGCGGCAGGCCCGCGACGAGCAGGACCTGCTCGACTCCTGGGGAGGCAGCCTCCCGAACCCCCGCGTGCTGGCCCTGGGGTACGGGCGGCCACGGGAGCTCGCCCAGCAGGATCGCCTACTCCTTGACCTCGTCGGCGCACTCGAGGAGCCGGCGCTGCGCCAGCTGACGGCATGGATCTGCCGCACCTCCTGCCGGCGCGCTGGCCTCGAAGACGCCGACTGGGTGGCGCCGACGCTCGCGGCCCTGGAGCGCGGAGCACCGCTGCCCCCGCCGTTCGACAACTCGGCATCCGCCTGGGACCGGCTGTCGGCTCACTGGGCTGCTGGCGATGATGAGGCGAGCGAGGTGACGTACGAGGTCAGCTACGAGATCGGCGAGGCCGCTGGCCGGACACCGCTTGCTCCCGAAGCCGCAGCACTGGACGCCGTCCTGTCCACCGACACCGACGATCCGCTACGGGCCGCCATCGATGCACTCGTGGGCGCCGGGTGCAGCTTCGACGATCCGCAGGACTGGTACGACGAGGTGCGCCGGCATCTGACCGGCTGAACTGGAGACGGATGGCGTGGAGTTGTGGACGGCGGCGAGCGACGCCGCTGACTGCGTCTACCTAGTGAACAGGGGCGATCGCAAGGTGATCGAGCGCTGGGTGCGGGGTGGCGGGCTCTGCGCGTAGCCGCATGCCTGTCTCCCTCTTGAATCCTGGGGTCGACCTGGTGGTGTCAGTGCCAGTCGACGATGGAGGCGCCGAGCGACCCGGCGCTTGCCTTCAGACTCTTGTCTCGCGTCCAGAGGCGAGTGCCTGGCGACAGGAGGACGGCGCCGAGTAGGTGAGCGTCCGCTGGGCTGAGGCCCTTGCCCCAGAGGGCGTGCGCAGACACCAGGGTCAGCAACTCGTCATGACTGAGGGATGGGCTCTGCTTCAGCCGGGCGAGCGATGCCAGCACAGCGTCCCGGTTCTTGATGCTGCCGAGCGCCAGTTCCTGGATGACCAGCGGGTGGGAGGCGACGTCGTCGCGCGCCAGTGCGTTGACGAGGGTGGACTCGGTAGCTCGTAGGTGGTCGATCCACACGGAGGTGTCGACCAGAATCACGACGCGCTGTTCCGCTGTCGCGGCGCAGCCGAGGCCTTGGCGTCGCTGCCTCCGAGGGCAGCCAGTCGCTTTGCGCTCTCGACGCGGATGAGCGTTTCGAGGCCCTCGCGCAGGAGCGCGGTGCGCTCCGTCATGCCCGTCAGCTCGGCGGCGCGCTCGAGCAGATCATCGTCGATCGTGACTGTTGTCCTCATGTGTTGCCTCCCGTGGGTGCATCCATACTAGCACTAAGTGATGCTGGCCTTGATGCGGCCGGGCAGATTCCTAGGCCGGTTCGCCAACCACCGGGAATGCCGGCTACCGCGTCATGTGGACAAGATGTCTCCGCGGAAACGCGCCTCCGTGGTCACGGGTAGTGGCAGCGGGCCTGCAGGACGACGAGGATGTCGTCGCCGTTG
>SCTD01000450.1 GCA_004299215.1 Frankiales bacterium
ACGACGTCGAGCAGGCCGGCGAGCGACAAGGGGTTCCTCTTCAGGGCAGCACTTCGGGCAACGCGAACGGGCCCCGCGCGGCCGACGACCGGGGGGTGCGGCGCCTCCCGGCGGCGGGTCCCAGAGTACGTGGGGGGCTCTCCGGGCGGTCCGCCGGAACGTCCCGATGCGTCCCGGTGTATCCCCGGCCGGGGGGCGCTCCTCCGCAGGAGGAGACATCTCACCTGCGGGAGGCCAGATGGGGATGATGCTCCGCAGACCGACCACCGGCACGGACGTGGACGTGCCGGCTGCGGTCCGGACGGCGGCCAAGAACGCCTTCTCCCGGCGCGCGCCGGACGCGCGCGTGCTCGACCTGCTGGTCGACACGGCCGTCGACGACCCGCCCGCCGAGGGCGAGCGTCGGCTCCGGTTCGTCGAGATCGCCCCGGACGCCGACGTCACCGTGCGCGTGCGGGAGCTGCCGCAGCCCGGCCTGGTCGAGCTGGTGATCGCCGTGCGCCCGCACTCCGCCCAGGTCACCGAGGTGCAGAACGACGAGGGGACCGTCGACCTGCAGCAGGTCTGTCGCGGGGCCTGGCTGGCCGGGCCGCTCCGGCACGGCCTCGTCAGCATCGTCGTCGCCGGCACCGGCAGCCGGCTGCGCACCGCCTGGGTCCGCGTCTGACGGGGACGCGGCGGGCTCCGGTCAGGCGCGGGGCGGGCGGTACGGCGTGAGGAGCTGGTCGACGGGCGCGTCGTCGTCCACGAGCACCTGGGCACCCCCGGCGAAGGTCCGGACCCGGTCGCCGTCGTGGACGCTCTCCGGCTCCCCGCGGGCGTCGGCGCTCCGGGCCAGACCAGCCGTCGGCAGCGGGTCGTCGCTGCCGACGAGCACCAGGTTGCCGCCGGTCTCGCCGGCCAGCGCCGAGGGCGGTGCCATCACCAGGACGTGCCGGAAGGCGTCGAGCAGGGTGGCCGTCTCCGCGCGCACGAACGCCAGCGGCGGGAAGTCGATGACGTTGAGCGCGTAGACCCCGCCCGGCCGCAGGACCCGCCGCACCTCCGCCACCATCTCGGCGGTGGCCAGGTGCCAGGGGACGGCCAGGCTGCCGAACGCGTCCCCGACCACGACGTCGTACGCGCGGCTCGGCAGCTCCGCGATCTCGGTCCGCGCGTCGCCGACCCTGACCTCGAGGGCCGGCACGTCACCCAGACCCAGCCGGGACCGGCCGATGCGGGGGATCTCGGGGTCGACCTCGAGCACCGTGCCGGTCGAGCCGGGGCGGACCGCGGCGACGTGGCGCGGGACCGACCCGCCGCCGAGCCCGAGGTGCAGGACGTCGAGCGGACCGGGCGGCAGCTGCTCGATCACGTCGGCGATCCGCTGCGTGTAGCGGAACTCCAGGTGGGCCGGGTCGTCGAGGTCGACGTAGGAGTGGCGCAGCCCGTCGAGGACCAGCGTCCTTCCGCCGTCCCGGCGCGGGTCGGGCTCGACAGTCGCGCAGTAGTAGCGGGTCTCGTACTCGCACGGCCCGTCGGCGACCACCAGCCAGCTCGCCGTGAGCGTCGACAGGAGCAGCACGGCGAGCATCGGCGCGACGGGTACCGCGAGGCGCGGCAGCACCACCGCGACCACGAGCCCGGTGACCACGAGCACCAGGCCGGTGAGCAGCAGCAGGGTCGACGTCGCGAAGGCCGACAGCAGCACGAAGCCGGTGAGGAACGTGCCGGCCAGCGCGCCGAGGGTGCCCACCGCCGACAGCCGGCCGACCGTCTGCCCGGTCTCGGCCAGCGTGCGCAGCCGGAGCTTGACGACCCCGGGCGGCACGAGCGACAGGACCAGCGCCGCGGGTGCGACCGCGAGCAGCACCAGGACGACCGTGCCGACCGGACCGGTGCCGCGGAAGGCGTCGCCGGCGGCGAAGACGGTCGGCCGGGCGGTGAGCACCAGGGCGCCGCCGAGGGCGGTTGCCGGTCCCAGCCACCGGCGCGGGTCGGCCCGGTCCGCGAGCCGTCCGCCGAGCGCCGCGCCCGCGGCGATGGCCGCGAGGGCGACGCCGATCGCGGCGGTGTAGGTCTCGAGGGTCAGCCCGACGTACGGCGCCACCAGCCGGCTGACGAGGATCTCCAGGACCAGCACCGCCGCCGAGGAGAGCAGCACCAGCAGGGCGGCCAGGGGCGCGGGCATCAGGCGGGGTCGACGTGGAAGGTGTTCTGGGCCGCGTCGAGCGGTCCGGTGAGCAGCGCCTCGACGGCGTCCGCGGCGCGGTCGACGTGGAAGCCGAGGTCCTTCCGCTCCGCGCCCGAGAAGTCCTTGAGCACGTAGTCGGCGGGGTCCTGCCGGCCGGGCGGACGACCGACGCCGACGCGCACGCGCAGGTAGTCCTTGCTGCCGATCGCCGAGGTGATCGAGCGCAGCCCGTTGTGGCCGTTGTCACCACCGCCGACCTTCAGCCGCAGCGTGCCGTAGGGGATGTCGAGCTCGTCGTGCACGACGACGATCCGCTCCGCCGGCACCTTGAAGAAGTCGCGGAGCGACGCGACGGGGCCGCCCGAGAGGTTCATGTACGTCTTGGGCTTGGCGAGCACGGCGCGCTGCCCGGCGAGCCGCCCCTCGACGACGTCGGCCCGGCCCTTGTGCGCCCTGAACCTGGCCCCGGCGCGCTCGCCCAGCAGGTCGAGCACCATGAAGCCGACGTTGTGCCGGTTGCCGGCGTAGGCCGGTCCGGGGTTGCCCAGCCCGACGACGAGCCAGACCGGCTCGCCGGACACGGGCGTGCGGCGGCGGAGCAGCGACTACTCGGAGTCGGTCTCGGACGACGACGCGTCGGACTCGCCGTCGCCCTCGCCGGCCTTCTCGGACTCCGAGCCCTCGGTCTCGCCGGCGGCCTCGGCCTCGGCGAGCGCCTCCGCGCCGGCCTGGCCGGCGCCCAGCTCCTCCTCGGCAGCCGCGAGCTGGGCCTCGAGCTGCTCCTCGGAGATGACGCCGAGGAAGGCGACGATGACGTGGTCGGGGTCCTGCGAGAGCTCGGTGCCTGCCGGGAGCGTGACGTCCTTGGCGGCGAGGCTCTCGCCGGCGCGCTTGCCGTCGATGGCCAGCTCGAGGTGCTCGGGCAGCTTGGTGGCGTCGGC
>SCTD01000451.1 GCA_004299215.1 Frankiales bacterium
CCGGCGTGCGCAGCAGGATGCGCAGGTCTGTGCGGAGGGAGAGCTTCTCGATGTACTCGAGGTCGATGTGCGTGACCTCGTGCATCGGGCGGCCGCCTCGGGCGGAGACCTGCCACAGCCCGGTGAGCCCCGGTCGCACGACGTGGCGGTGGTGCTGCCAGTCGCTGTACCTGGCGACGACCTCGGCGAGCTCGGGCCGCGGGCCGACGATGCTCATGTCCCCGCGCAGCACGTTCCACAGCTGCGGCAGCTCGTCCAGGCTGGTCTTGCGCAGGAGCCTGCCCAGCTCGGTGTGGCGCGGGTCGTGCGGGCTCTTGTGCGTCTGCCGCCGGTCCGGCCCGGACCAGTGCCGCTCGCCCTCGCGCCCGCGGCGGTCCATGCCCATCGTGCGGAACTTCAGGACGTGGAAGCTCTTGCCGTGCAGGCCGATGCGCTCCTGGCGGAAGAACACGGGCCGGCCGAGCCGGACGAGGACCGCCGAGGCCACCGCGGCCAGCACAGGCAGCAGGACCAGGAGCGCGACGGTCGCGGCGAGCACGTCGAAGGCCCGCTTGGCGAACTGCTCGTAGCGCCCGGCCCGGTGCGGACGCAGCGGAAGGACCGCCGCGTCGCTCCGCGCCGCCTGCTGCGGGATGGGCGCGGCGAAGGCCGGCGCCAGGCCGACGAAGGCCTCGGCACGCTCGGTCACCGCACCCCCCTCGCACGTCCTGCGCAACGCGGTCACATGGTCACTCTCTGTTATAGCCGGTGAAACGGGTGAAGGAAACCCTCCAACGGGGTGCGTAGGTTCACACCAGGGCTGCCCGCAGGCCTGTGCCCGAATGCCCACCCGCCATGCATCATGGAGCCTCCCTGCCGTGTCCGCACGCTGCCGCCCGTCCCGTCAGTGGCGCCTTCTCGTCCTGCTGGTACCTCTGCTCGGGGTGGCCCTCTGGGCGCTGACCGCCGGCCTGACGGCGCGCGGCGACCTGCTCGAGGTGCGCGCGGCGGTCAGCGACCTCCGGGAGGCCCCGCCGGAGACGGCCGGCGAGCTGCGCGACCGGCTCGCGTCTGCCGCGGCCGCTGCGCACCGGGCCCGCACCGCGCTCGGTCGACCCGGCCCGTCGCTGGTGGCGCGGCTCCCGTACGTCGGCCAGCCGCTCGCGGTGGAGCGCGATCTCGCCCTGCTGGCCGACGAACTGCTCGGGACCGCGACCCTGGTCGCGGCAGGTCTCGACGGGCTGGAGGTCGGCGAGCGGGTCGACACCGGTGCGGTGCAGCGCATCGCGGCACAGCTGCGGGAGGCCGGTGAGGCGATCGGACCCCCCAGTGCCCGGCTGAGGGTGGCGTCGCTGGCCCTGCTCCCCGCTGGCACCCGCGCGGAGATCTCGGAGATCCGCGAGCAGCTGGTAGGGCTGGACCGGCGCCTGGTCGACGCCGCCGGCGCAGTGTCTGCCGTCGCGGGCCTGCTCGGCGCCGAGGGACCCCGGGACCTCGTCGTCGTGCTGATGAACAACGCCGAGCTCCGCGGTTCGGGGGGCTACGCCGGCAGCTTCGCGCTGGTCCGCACCGAGCGGGGCCGGGTGTCGGTCCAGCCGTTCTCCGACGTCAACGAGGTGCAGGACCCGGCCGCCGACGCCCGCCTCGTCCCGGCCCCGGAGAGCTACGCGTCCCGGTGGGGCGTCTTCCTGGCCAACTCGACGCTCTGGAAGAACACCCTGATGTCGGCGGACCAGCCGACCTCGGCCGGCGTCACCTGCGCCGTCGTCCGCCTGGCACCGGGTGCGCCCTGCGACGCGGTCGTGCTGCTGGACGTACCGGTGCTCGCACGCCTGGTCGAGCTCAGCGGCCCGCTCGACCTCGGGGACGGCCGGCCCGTCGCCGGCGGTGAGCTGGTGGAGGCGCTGCTGGTCGAGGCCTACGCCGAGACGGGCGGCACGGCAGGCGACCAGGCGGGCCGGCGCGAGCGACTGCGGAAGGCGGCTGACACGGCGGTGCAGCAGCTCCTCGGGCGCGGCCTCGACGGCGTCGAGACGCTGGAGGTGCTCGCCGAGGCCGTCCGGGGCAGGCACGCGGCGCTGTGGTCGTCCCTCCCGCAGGAGCAGTCCGCGCTGCAGGCCGCCGGGTTGGCGGGGTCGGTCGACCCGCACGGCGGGGACGTCAACCTCGTGTCGGTCAACCAGATGAGCGCAGGCAAGCTGGACTACTACGTCGACCGCTCGGTCGGCCTGCTCGCTGTCGTGGACGGCGAGCAGGCCCAGGTCACCCAGAAGGTCACGCTCACGCTGGACGCGCCGGTCGGGCTGCCGCCGTACGTCCTCGGGGTCCGCGGTGGCCGGCTCGTCGAGCTGATGGACATCGCCCTGGCCCCGGACGCGCGCGACGTGGTGCTGCGCCGCGACGGGCGCCTGCAGCCCGTCGCGCCGGTCGTCGAGACGGGCTCCCTCAGAGTCCCGGTCGACGTCGACCTCGGCGACGGGGACTCCGTGACCTTCGAGGTGAGCTACCGGGTGCCGCTGGAGGACGGCGCGTACCGCCTGCGGCTGCTCCCCCAGCCGCTGGCGCGTGACGCGGTCCTGCACCTGGCTGTGGTCGCAGCCCCCGGTCAGGTGCTCCGGGACGGTGACGTGCGCTACGACGGGCCGTTCGACCGGACCCGCTCGATCGTGGCCCGGGTCAGGTGACGAGGGCTCGCAGATCACGCACGCCGATCGTCTCCAGCGACGGCGCGACCAGTCGCCGCGGCGCCGGACCCAGCTCCACCCCCGGGACGCTCGGGACGGCGAGCACCGCGCACCCGGCCGCCTCCCCGGCGGCGACCCCCGACGGCGAGTCCTCGATCACCACGCACTGGGATGGGTCCACGCCGAGCCGTTCCGCGGCCGTCAGGTAGGGCTCGGGGTGCGGCTTCCCGTCGACCACCTCGTCACCGGCGACGGTGACCGCGAACGGCCCCACGCCCCCGGCCAGCACGACGTCGACCAGGACGCGGTACGACGAGGAGACCAGTGCCTGCGGCACCCCTTCCTCGTGCAACGCGGCCAGCAGCCCCACAGCGCCCGGCATCGGCGACAGCGACGTCCCGAACAGCTCCACCATGCGGCCGAGCAGCCACGCCGAGGTCGACGCGACCTGTGCCGGCGAGTCGGGCTGCCCGAAGTAGCGCAGCACCGTCGGCACCGCCACGTCGAGCCGGGTGCCGACGATCGCGGCCTTGATGTCCTCGTCCCAGGTTCCGCCGAAGGTCGCGGCGAGCTCCACCTCGGCGACCGTCCAGAGCGGCTCGGTGTCGACCAGCAGGCCGTCCATGTCCCAGAGCACGGCCTGCACTAGCGCCGCGCTCCCCGCCAGCAGAGCCAGAGCACGAGCAGCAGGGCGGGCACCGACAGCAGGTCGCCCAGGTGCAGGCCGTTGCCCTCGACGACGACGAACAGGACGGGCCCGTCGTACGCGCCGCTGGTCAGCGTCCAGCCGACCAGCCCGGCGGACGCGGCGGCCGCCGCCGGCGCCTCCCACCGGCGGTTGCGCAGGGCGACGACGGCGAGGACGGTGCCGACGACGAGCAGCACCAGGCTGAGCAGGGCGCGGGTGCTCTCTGCCTCGGGGAGCAGGCCCACTAGCGGGCCGCGAAGTACTTGGCGGCGGGGTGGTGCACGACGAGGGCAGCCGTCGACTGCTCCGGCACGAGCATCGACTCCTCCGACAGGTGGACGCCGATCCGCTGCCAGTCGAGCAGGACCTGGACCTTGTCCTGGTCCTCGACGTCCGGGCAGGCCGGGTAGCCGAAGGAGTAGCGCGAGCCGCGGTAGGCCTGCTTGGACAGCTTCTGCTGCAGCGGTGTCGCGGGGTCGTCCGGGAAGCCCAGCTCGGCGCGGACCCGGGCGTGCCACATCTCGGCCAGCGCCTCGGTGAGCTGGACGGACAGGCCGTGCAGCTCGAGGTACTCCCGGTAGGAGTTCTCGGCGAACATCTCCCCGGTCACCTCGGCGACGTGGGAGCCCATGGTCACGACCTGGAACGCCACGACGTCCACCTCCCCGCTCTCCTGCGGGCGGAAGAAGTCGGCCAGGCACAGCCGCCGGTCGCGCCGCTGGCGCGGGAAGGTGAAGCGGCAGCGCTCGTCGCCGGTGTCGTGGTCGAGGACGATGAGGTCCTCGCCCTTGGACACGGCCGGGAAGTAGCCGTGCACGACCGCCGGCTCGACGATCCCCTCGGCCTGCACTCGGGCGAGCAGGTCGCGCAGCCGCGGCCGGCCCTCGGTCTCGACGAGCTCGTCGTACGACGGACCGTCACCGCCGCGGGCGCCGCGCAGCCCCCACTGGCCGAGGAAGAGCGCGCGCTCGTCCAGCCAGGAGGAGTAGTCGGCGAGGGCGATGCCCTTGGAGACGCGCGATCCCCAGAAGGGCGGAGTCGGGATCTCGTTGTCGTTGGTCACGTCGGAGCGGCCGCCCGGCTCGGGATCCTCCTCGGCGGCGCGGCGCGACTCGGCGATGGCCTTGGACCTCAGGTGGCGCTTCTTGCGCTCCTCCTCCTTGGCCCGGTCCTCGGCGAGCTGCTCGGGTGCGACCTCGCCGCGCTTGACCGCCATCAGGGTGTCCATCAGGCGCAGCCCCTCGAAGGCGTCGCGGGCGTACTTCACCTCGCCGTCGAAGACCTCGTCGAGGTCCTGCTCGACGTAGGCGCGGGTCAGCGCGGCACCGCCGAGGATGACCGGGAACGTCGCCGCGATGCCGCGGGCGTTCATCTCGACGAGGTTCTCCTTCATCACCACCGTCGACTTGACCAGCAGCCCGGACATCCCGATGACGTCGGCCCGGTGCTCCTCGGCCGCCTCCAGGATGGCGTTGACCGGCTGCTTGATGCCGAGGTTGATCACGGTGTAGCCGTTGTTGGTCAGGATGATGTCGACGAGGTTCTTGCCGATGTCGTGCACGTCGCCCTTGACCGTGGCCAGCACGATCTTGCCCTTGCCCTCCTGGCCCTCGACCTTCTCCATGTGCGGCTCGAGGTGCGCGACGGCGGTCTTCATCACCTCGGCGCTCTGCAGCACGAACGGCAGCTGCATCTGGCCGGAGCCGAAGAGCTCGCCGACGACCTTCATCCCGCCGAGCAGGGTGTCGTTGACGATCTGCAGCGGCTTCTGCCCCTGCGCCATCGCCTCGTCGAGATCGGCCTCCAGGCCGTTCTTCTCGCCGTCGATGATCCGGCGCTTGAGCCGCTCGTCGAGCGGCAGCTCCATCAGGGCGTCCAGGCGCGACCCGGGTCCGGCGCCCTCCTCGACGTTCTCGAACAGGTCGAGGAACGCGGTCAGCGGGTCGTAGCCCTCCCGGCGCCGGTCGTGGACCAGGTCGAGGGCGACCTCGCGCTGGTCGTCCGGGATCCGGTTCATCGGCAGGATCTTGCTGGCGTGCACGATCGCGCTGGACAGGCCGGCCTTCTGGCACTCGTGCAGGAAGACGGAGTTCAGGACGACACGAGCGGCCGGCTTGAGGCCGAAGGAGATGTTCGACAAACCGAGCGTCGTGCCGACCTCCGGGTGCTTGTCCTTCAGCAACCGGATCGCCTCGATGGTCTCGATGCCGTCGCGCCGCGACTCCTCCTGTCCGGTGCCGAGGGTGAAGGTCAGGAAGTCGACCAGGATGTCGCTGGGGCGCATCCCCCACTCGCCGGTCAGCGTGGTGATGAGGCGCTCCGCGACGCGCATCTTCCACTCGGCGGTGCGGGCCTGGCCCTCCTCGTCGATGGTCAGCGCGACGACGGCGGCACCGTGCTCGCGCACGATCGGCATGATGCGCGCGAAGCGGCTCTCCGGACCCTCGCCGTCCTCGAAGTTGACCGAGTTGATCACCGCGCGCCCGCCGAGGCACTCGAGCCCGGCCTCGATCACCGGCGGCTCGGTGGAGTCGAGCATGATCGGCAGGGTCGACGCCGTGGCCAGCCGCGACGCGGCGTCGCGCATGTCGATCGCGCCGTCACGCCCGACGTAGTCGACGCAGAGGTCGATCAGGTGGGCGCCCTCGCGCACGGCCTCGCGCCCGATGTCGACGACCTTCTCCCAGTCGCCGGCGATCATCGCCTCGCGGAAGGCCTTGGAGCCGTTGGTGTTGGTGCGCTCGCCGATCATCAGCACGCCGGCGTCCTGGTGGAACGGCACGGCGGAGTAGAGCGACGCCGCTGACGGCTCGACGACCGGCGTACGGGCGACGACCTCGCGGCCGCGCACCCGCTCGACGACCTGCCGGAGGTGCTCCGGGGTCGTGCCGCAGCAGCCGCCGACGAGCCCCACGCCGTACGTCGTGACGAACTCCTCGAGCGCGTCCGCGAGCTCCTTCGGCTGGAGGGGGTAGACGGCACCGTCCTTGCCGAGCTCGGGCAGGCCGGCGTTCGGCATCACCGACAGCGGCACCGTCGCGTGCTGCGACAGGAAGCGCAGGTGCTCGCTCATCTCGGCCGGGCCGGTGGCGCAGTTCATCCCGATGACGTCGATGCCGAGCGGCTCCAGAGCGGCGAGCGCCGCGCCGATCTCGGACCCGAGCAGCATCGTGCCGGTCAGCTCGACGGTGACCTGGGCGATGAGGACCACTCGCCTGCCGGTGGCGGCCATCGCGCGCTTCGCGCCGACGACCGCGGACTTCACCTGGAGCAGGTCCTGCGCGGTCTCGACGAGGATGGCGTCGGCGCCGCCCTCGATCATCGCCTCGCACTGCTCCTGGTAGGCGTCGCGCAGCGTGGCGTACGGCACGTGCCCCAGGGTGGGGAGCTTCGTGCCGGGCCCGACCGAGCCGATGACGTAGCGCGGCCGGTCCGGGGTGGCCCACGCGTCCGCCGCCTCACGGGCGATCCGCGCGCCGGCGAACGCGGTCTCGCGGATCCGCTCCGGGATGCCGTACTCCGACAACCCCGCCCAGTTGGAGCCGAAGGTGTTGGTCTCGACGGCGTCGCAGCCGGCCTCGAAGTAGGCGTCGTGGACGCTGCGCACCACGTCCGGACGGGTCACGTTGAGGATCTCGTTGCAGCCCTCGTGCCCCTCGAAGTCCACGTCCACGTCGAGGTCGTGCGCCTGCAGCATCGTGCCCATCGCCCCGTCCGCGACCACGACGCGCTCGCGGAGCGCGGCCAGCAGGGGCGGGGTCGACGTGTCGGTCACTGCCCGATCCTACCGAGGCGGGTCGGCCGGGCCCGCCGCCGAGAGGTAGGTTCCGCGTCACACGGACCCGCTCCTCGGAGGGCAGATGAGCTCGTACAGCACCGTCCTGGTCGGCACCGACGGCTCGGACTCCTCGTTCAGGGCGGTGGAGCGCGCGGCGGAGGTGGCCGCGGGCGTGGGTGCCACCCTGCTCATCGCCTGCGCCTACCACCCCATGTCGGCCCGCGAGCAGCAGGACGCGGCCAACGCGCTGGGCGGCGAGGCCTACAAGGTCTCCGGGTCGAGCCCGGCGGAGAACGTCCTGCGCGACGCCGCTGAGCGCGCCCGCAAGGCGGGCGCCGACTCCGTCGACACCATCGCCGTCGAGGGCGACCCCGTCGACGAGCTCACCCGGCTGGTGAAGGACCGGTCGGTCGACCTGGTCGTGGTCGGGAACCGCGGCCTCAACAGCCTCGCCGGCCGGCTGCTGGGCTCGGTCCCGGCCAACATCAGCCACCGGGCCGGCTGCGACGTGCTCATCGTGCACACCACCGGGCGCGGCTCGAAGCGGTGACCTCGGGGGGGCTCGACCTCGACCTCCCCGGGCAGGGCGTGCGGCTGAGGGCCACCCGCTGGCCCGGCGCCGGCACCCCGGTGCTGCTGCTGCACGGGCTGGCGTCGACCCGGCGCATCTGGGACCTCGTGGTGCCCGGTCTCGCAGGCCTCCCCCTGGTCGCCGTCGACCAGCGCGGACACGGCGAGAGCGACCGGCCCGACGGGCCGTACGACGGTCAGTCGGTGGTCGCCGACCTGCTCACCGCCCTCGACGCCCTGGGGCTGTCGCGGGTCGTGGTCGCGGGGCACTCCTGGGGCGCGTGGACCGCGCTGCGGCTGGCCGCCGCCGCTCCGGAGCGGGTGCTGGCCGCGGTCTGCGTCGACGGCGGGATGCTCCACGCGCGCGACGCCGGGCTCTCCCGCGAGGCCGTGCGCGAGATGCTCACCCCGCCGCGCCTCGCGGTGCCGCCCGAGGAGCTCGTCGGCCTGCTCCGCGCGAGCACGCCCTCCTCGTGGTGGTCGCCGGCGGTCGAGGCCGTGAAGCAGTCGCTGTTCACGGTCGGGGACGACGGGCTGGCCCGGGCCCGGTTGCCGTTCGACGCGCACATGGCGATCGTCGACGACCTGCTCGACACCGACCACGAGGCGCTGCTCCCCCAGGTCCGCTGCCCGGCGTGGCTGGTGTCGTGCTCGCCGGACGCAGCCCGGGCGCAGGCGCTGGACCGCACAGCGGCCCTGCTCGCGCAGCCGCGGGCGCTGCGCTGGGACGGCGCCGTCCACGACGTGCCGCTCCAGTGGCCGGCGCTCGTCGCGGGCCTGGTGCGCGCCGCCGCCGACGAGGTCTCGGCCGCCCTGCCAGGGGAAGGCACCCGTTCGTGAAGCGACTGCCCGAGCGACCGCCGGCGGACCTGCCTCCGCTGCGCCGACCGCTGCTGATCGCGGCCTTCGAGGGCTGGAACGACGCGGGCGACGCCGCGACGGGCGCGGTCGAGCACCTGATGCAGGCCTGGGACGCCCGCGACGTCGCCGCGCTGGACCCGGACAGCTACTACGACTTCCAGATGAACCGCCCGGTCGTCTCGCTGGTCGACGGGGTCACCCGCCGGCTGACCTGGCCCACGACCAAGGTCGCCGTGTGCCGGCTCGACCCGGCCGACAGCGACCGCGACGTGGTGCTGCTCCGCGGGGTCGAGCCCAACATGCGCTGGCGCGGCTTCAGCGAGGAGCTCATCGCGATCGCCCAGCAGCTCGGGGTGGAGCTCGTGGTGACGCTCGGCTCGCTGCTCGCCGACAGCCCGCACACCCGGCCCGTGCCGGTCAGCGGGACCGCATCGGACCGGGAGACGATGGAGGCCCTCGGTCTCGAGCGCTCCCGCTACGAGGGGCCGACCGGGATCGTCGGCGTGCTGCAGGACCTCTGCGCGACGGCCGGCCTGCCCGCGATCAGCTTCTGGGCGGCGGTGCCGCACTACGTCGCGTCGCCGCCCTGCCCCAAGGCCACCCTCGCTCTGCTGCGCCGCGTGGAGGACCTGCTGGACCTGCCCGTCCCGCTCGGCGACCTGCCGGAGCAGGCCCGGGTCTGGGAGCGCTCGGTCGACGAGCTGGCGGCCGAGGACAGCGACGTGGCCGAGTACATCGCCTCGCTCGAGGAGCGCGAGCCGGAGACCGAGCTGCCCGAGGCCTCCGGCGAGGCGATCGCGAAGGAGTTCGAGCGCTACCTGCGGCGGGGCGGGGACGAGCCCGCCGGCTGAGCGGTCAGCCGGCAGTGCTCCGGGACTGCGCGTCGGGGTGGGCGGTCCCGGCCTGGCTCCTGGAGGCGGGCGACCCGCGTCAGAGGGCCACGCCGAGGAGGGCGTCGACGGCGTCCCGCACCAGCCCGGCCGCCGACGCGTCGTCACCGTCCGTAGCCGCCCAGCGGTCCACGGCGGCCAGCGCGGCGGGCGTGTCCAGGTCGGCCGACAGCGCGGCGCGCAGCTCGGCCAGCAGCGACTGCCCCGACGGCCCGCTCGGCCGCGCGACGGCGGACCGCCAGGCGGCCAGCCGCTGCTCGCCCTCCCCGAGGGTGCGCGGGAACCACTCCCGGTCGGCGCGGTAGTGACCCGACAGCAGCGCCAGCCGCAGCGCCCCCGGCTCGACCCCCGCCTCGCGCAGCCGGCTGACGAAGACCAGGTTGCCGCGGGACTTGCTCATCTTCTCGCCGTCGAGCCCGACCATCCCGGCATGGACGTACGCCCGCGCGAACGGCCAGGACCCGGTCCCGGCCTCGGCGTGCGCCGCCGACATCTCGTGGTGCGGGAACACCAGGTCGGAGCCGCCGCCCTGCACGTCGAACGCCTCGCCGAGCCGGTTGAGCGCCATGGCGGCGCACTCCACGTGCCAGCCGGGACGGCCGCGCCCGAGGGGTGACGGCCAGGAGGGCTCGCCCGGCCGGGCGGCCAGCCAGAGAAGCGGGTCCAGGGGGTCCTTCTTGCCGGCGCGCTGCGGGTCGCCGCCACGCTCTGCGGACAGCGCCAGCATGGTCGCCGCGTCGTAGCCGGAGACCGTCCCGAAGTGGGGAGCGGCGGCGACGGAGAAGTAGACGTCGTCCTCGACCCGGTACGCCGCGCCGGCCTCCAGCAGCCGCACCACGAGCTCGGCGATCTCGTCCATCGCCTCGACGGCGCCGACGTAGTGCTGGGGTGGCAGCACCCGCAGCGCCGTCATGTCCTGCCGGAACAGCGCCGTCTCGCGCTCGGCCACGGCCACCCAGTCCTCCCCGTCGCGCAGCGCGCGCTCGAGCAGCGGGTCGTCGATGTCGGTGACGTTCTGGACGTACTCCACCTCGAGGCCGCGGTCCAGCCACTGGCGGGTCAGCGTGTCGAAGGCGAGGTAGGTGGCGGCGTGCCCCAGGTGCGTCGCGTCGTACGGCGTGATGCCGCAGACGTAGAGCCGGGCGGTCGGTCCGGCAGGGACGACGTCCCTCAGCTCGCCCGAGGAGCTGTCGTGCACGCGGAGCGGCGCCGGCGCGGCCGCTCGCGGCAGGGCGGGGACGGCGGTCGCGGGCCAGGACTGCATGCGGGAACCCTACCGACGCTTCACCCGGTGGGCCGGCTAAGGAGTTCACGGACAGTGACCGAGGACGTATACATGTCACTCTCCGTAAGCATCCGCCGCACCGCCGCCGCGACCGCCGTGCTGGGCCTCGCGGCGCTCGGCCTGGTCGGCGGGCTGGCCCCGGCCCTGGCCGGCAGCGACGCGCCGCGGTCCCTGGTCGGCGGCTCCGGACCGGACCCGGCGTTCAAGCGGGTCGGGGAGGTCACCCGGACGGCGCGGACGGCGAGCACCACCACCAGCGCGGCCCGCAGCGGCACCACGGCAGGCTCGACCAGCTACTCCTTCTCCACGGTCCTGGACGGGTCGCCGGTCCGCTGGGACCCCTGCACCCCGATCCGCTGGACCTCCAACACCTCACGCGGCCCGGCCGGTGGTCTCGACGTCCTGAAGTCAGCCGTGGCACGCGTCGCCTCGCTCACCGGCACCACCTGGGAGTACGTCGGCTCCACCACGACGGTCCCCCGCGCCGGCTACCTGCCGACCAGGGCGCAGCAGTCCTACCCGCCGGTCCTCATCGGCTGGACCGACGCGGCGAGCAGCGACCTGCTGGCCGGCCAGACCGCCAGCGTGCTCGGCATGACGCGCACGGCCTGGTTCGGCGTGCAGATGCCCGACGGCGGCAAGATCGCGGCCACCCGCGCGGCCGTCATCGCCCTCGACCGGACCGACGCCCTCCCGCTGACCGGCGCCACCTCGTGGAAGACCGTCGCGCTGCACGAGATCGCGCACGCCGTGGGCCTGGGTCACGTCAGCGACAAGACGCAGCTGATGGCGACCGTCCTGCCGGCCGTGACCGACCTGCAGGCCGGCGACCAGGCCGGGCTGCAGCTGCTCGGCCGCAGCTCCGGCTGCGTGACCGTCCCCGGCGCCTGACCCGCTAGAACGGCGGCCAGGGGATCGCCGGCCAGTCCGGCGAGGGATGCGGGTAGCAGCCCTCGGCGAGCAGCCGGTCCACCCGCGACACCGTGGCGCGCACCTCGCGCCGGGTGAGCAGCTCGTGCAGGGCGTCGCCCAGCGGTCCCTCGAGCTCCGCGCGGAGACGGGACAGCACGTCGATCGCCTCGGCGCCCAGCGGCGTGCCGCGCCACTGCCACAGCAGCGTGCGCAGCTTGTCCTCGACGGAGAAGCAGACGCCGTGGTCGACGCCCTGCACCCGGCCGTCCGGCCGCGGCAGCAGGTGGCCGCCCTTGCGGTCGGCGTTGTTGACCACGGCGTCGAGCACCGCCATCCGGCGCAGGTCCGGGTGGTCGCTGCGGGCGAGCACCCCGAGGTCGACGGACTCGTCGACGTCGACCCACAGCTGGCACATGCCGGGTCCGTACGGGCCCTCCCGCAGCACCGTGGGCGGCACCACGTCCCAGCCGGTCGCCTCCGAGACGAGGTACGTCGCGACCTCGCGTCCGGCCAGGGTCCCGTCGGGGAAGTCCCAGAGCGGGCGCTCCCCTCGTACCGGCTTGTAGACGGCAGCGACCTGCACGCCGCCGAGGGCCGCCGTGCAGTAGAGGGTGGCGTTGCTGGCGTCGACCAGCCGTCCCTCGACCTCCAGCGACCCCTCGCGCAGCAGGCGCATCACGTCGGGCTCCTCGCCGCTCAGCGGCTGTCCCCTCTCCACGCCGCTCAGCGGCTGTCCCCTCTCCACGCCGCTCAGCGGCGATGCCCGTTCTGCCTCGGGCAGATGTGACCCTCCGGATCGAGCGGCAGCGCGCACAGCGGGCACGCGGGCCGGCCGGCGGCGACCACCCGCTGCGCGCGCACGACGAACGCCCGGGCCATGTCGGCGGGGATCCGCACGCGGAGGACCGGCGGCCCCTCGTCGTCGTCGCTGAGCGGCTCGACCTCCTCCTCGCCCTCGGCAGGAGCCAGCGCCTCGACGACGACCACCTCGGACTCGCCGTCCCAGGCCAGACCCATCGCGCCGACGCGGAACTCCTCCTCGACGGGAGCGTCCAGCGGGGCGGTGTCCTCGAGCTCCTGCGGCGGGACGGCCGGGACCACACCGGCACCGCGCCGGCGCACCTCCTCGAGCAGCTCCTCCAGCCGCTCCGCCAGCAGGGAGACCTGCACCTTCTCCAGCGCCACCGACACCGTGCGGCCGCCGCCGGAGGCCTGCAGGTAGAACGTGCGGTCGCCGGGCTGCCCGACCGTGCCGGCGACGAAGCGCTCGGGCGGGTCGAAGAGGAAGACCTGGCGGGGCACGGCTCGACCCTAGACGGGTGCGCCGGTGCCGCCACCGACGACCGCGTCGCTGGACGGCCGCCGCCGACCCTTCCGGGTCACCGGGAGCAGGTCCGCGACCCCGCCGCCGGTGTCGTTGACCCGCAGCACGAAGGGCCGCAGCTCGGTGTAGCGGATCACGGTGACCGAGCACGGGTCGACCGCGATGCGCTGGAAGAGGTCCAGGTGCAGCCCCATGGCGTCCGCGACGACCGCCTTGATCACGTCGCCGTGCGAGCAGGCGAGCCAGGTGGCGTCCGGCCCGAGCCGGGCGTTCCAGTCGCGTACGGCGCGCACCGCACGGGCCTGGGTGTCCCTCAGCGCCTCGCCCTCGGGGCCGGGGAAGACCGCCGCCGAGGGGTGCGCCTGGACGACCTTCCAGAGCGGGTCCTTCGCCAGCTCCTTCAACGGGCGTCCTGTCCAGTCGCCGTACCGGCACTCGCCCAGCCGGTCGTCGACCTGCAGCTCCTGCGGGCGGCCTTCCAGCACGGCGGCGGCCGTGTCGAGGCAGCGGTCGAGCGGGCTGGAGACGACGGCGGCCAGCGGGAGCGGGCGGAGTCGCTCGGCCACCGCGGCAGCCTGCTTCCGGCCGCGGTCGTCGAGGTGCAGCCCGGGGGTCCAGCCCGCCAGCACCGGCCCCGTCAGGTGGGTGAGGCCGTGGCGGACGAGCACGACGGTGGTCACCGCGTGACCCTATGGCCCTGGGGGTCCTGGGTGGCTAGAGCCAGCCCCTCCTGCGGAAGAACGCGTAGAGGCCGCCCACGCTGAGGACGAGCAGCGCGGTCGAGAGGACGACGCCGGAGGTCTGGCCGCTGCCGGGGAACGGAATGTTCTGCCCGAAGTAGCCGGTGACCGCCGTGGTGGCGGCCAGGATGGCGGCCCAGGCGGTGAGCCGGAACACCGACTCGTTGAGCCGGTTGCTCGCCAGCGTCATGTTGATGTCGAGGATGGTGGCGAGCACGTCGCGCAGGCCGTCGATCGACTCCACGGCACGCAGGACGTGGTCGTCGACGTCCCGCAGGTAGGGCGCCATGCGCTGGTCCACCAGCCCGCTGCCGGGCCGGGTCATCGTGGTGAGGACGTCGCGCATGGGCAGGACGGCCCGGCGCAGCACCGTCAGGTCCTTGCGCAGCACGAAGGAGCGCCGCTGCAGGTCGCTGCCGTGCGGGCCTTCCTCGTCGAAGAGCAGGTCCTCGAGCTCCTCGGCCTCGTCGTCGAGCACCCCGACCGCTGCGATGTGCCCGTCGGCGAGCTGGTCGAGCAGGCCGTGCGCGAGGTAGGCGACCCCGGAGGCGGCCAGCTCGGCCGAGTCGTCCCATCGCTGCAGCAGCTCGCGCAGGTCCAGGAGCGGGCTCTTGCGGATCGTGATCAGCGCCCGCGGCGTGAAGAACGCCGCGATCTCCCCCGTCTCGATCAGCGAGTCCTCGCCGGCACGCGCTCGTACGGCGTACGCGGCCAGGAAGTCGTGGTCGGGGTAGCGGTCCAGCTTCGGGCGCTGGTGGTCGTGCAGGGCGTCCTCGATGGCAAGGGGGTGCAGGCCGAGCTCGTCGGTCAGCACCTGCATGTCCGTCGGCGACGGCAGCAGCAGGTCGAGCCAGATCACCGTGCCCGGCTGCGCCAGGTGCTCGCTGACCTGCGGGACGGGG
>SCTD01000452.1 GCA_004299215.1 Frankiales bacterium
CCAGCACCCCCGTCGAGCTGCACGTCACCGTCGCGCCCGCCAGCGAGCACCCGGCCGGCATCGCCCCCGCCGACACACCAGCAGGCAGCGTGTCGGTCACCGTGATCGTGCCCGACGTCGGGCCGTTGCCCGCGTTGGTCGCGGTCAGCACGTAGTCGCCCGTGTCACCGACCAGTGCGTTCGCCGGCGCCGTCTTGCCCAGCGTCAGATCGGGGATCCCGGCCACCGCCGTGGTCGCGGACGCCGTGTTGTTCGCGGTGTTGACCTCGCCGCCACCGGACACCGAGGCGTTGTTCACGATCGACCCGACAGCGGTGAACGTCACCGGGATCGTGAACGACACCGTCCCGGCCGGCGCCAGCACCCCCGTCGAGCTGCACGTCACCGTCGCGCCCGCCAGCGAGCACCCGGCCGGCATCGCCCCCGCCGACACACCAGCAGGCAGCGTGTCGGTCACCGTGATCGTGCCGGTGGTCGCGAGGTTCCCCGCATTCGTCGCGGTGAGCACGTAGCTGCCGCTGTCGCCGACGACGACGTTCGCGGGCGCCGTCTTCCCCAGCGTCAGGTCCGGCGCAGGGCGGAGCGTGACGAGGGTCGACGCCGACGCGCTGTTGTTGGCGGTGTTGGAGTCGGCCGGGGATGCGACGGAGACCTGGTTGGTCTTCAGTCCCAGCGTCGCGTAGGTCACGCCGACGGTGATGGTGAAGGTGGAGCCCACGGCGAGGTTCGTGTCCGTGACACAGGTGATCACCTGGCCGGCGGTCGTACAGGTGAAGCCCTTGCCCGCCTGAGGCGTGACCGTGCCGACCGTCCATCCGGTGGGCACCGTGTCGGTCACGGTGATGGTCGCGTTGCCCGGACCGTCACCGGTGTTCGACACGGTGAGCGTGTAGCTGCCGGTCTCGTTCAGGAAGCCGGTCGCCGGTCCGGACTTCGCGATCTGCAGGTCCGGCGGCAGGTCGCAGCCGTTGAGGTAGATCAGGACGCCGGCTCCCGTGTAGTTGAGCCCGGGAAAGCTGCCGCCCGTGTAGGTGAACGGCGGGATGATGTCGCCCCACGAGGCGGCTCCGGGGCTGTAGACGGGGCCGGTGTGTCCGGCATGTCCCCCGGCATCCGCTGTGCGGTCCGGCTGGTTGACGATGTACGGGTTGCCGTGCGCTCCGGTCGCGTGACAGATGTCGATCTTGTCCGGCGGTGCGGCGCTCGCCACCTGGCCGACGCCGAGCACGCCGGCGCCGCTGGCGCCGACGACGAGCGCCAGGGAGGCGACCAGGCGCAGCGTGATGGCGCCTCGGTCGTTGCCACGGATCAGGTTGGCGAGCTTCACGGGGGGTCCGTCCGTCACGCGTCCCGGGGGACGCTTCGTCTCGTCGACGGGTCGGTCTCGCCTCTGGCTCCCCGAGCGGTCTAGGCGACCGCGTTGTCTCCGTGCACCTGCTGGTGTCGGTGAGGACCGCTCGGATCACTGCTCCCCGCCGGCCGCCGTCACTGGCGGCACGGCAGGCCTTGCCGTACGTGACCGAGCGTGATCTTCCTCGACCCCTCGCGCATCAGCCGTTCGGTCTGGATTTTTCGCCCGAAACGGACCTGATACATGGATCGCAGAACTTCTGACGGTGACGACCGTCACAGCCTGTGGCCGCGGCTAGCGCGACCAGAGCCCCGGCACCGCGTGGGCCGGCCGACGGCGACCGGCGAGGCTGGCGCCGGCACCGCCGGCGAGGAGCAGCAGGCCGACGAGGACGAGCACCGACAGCTCGAGGCCGGTGAAGGGCAGCGTCGCGGGGCCGACGGGGGCGGCCTCGCCTTCGGCAGCGGGCGGTCCGGCGGCAGGCTGCCCCACGGCGGGCAGCGCCTCGCCGCCGGCGAGCGGGGTGACGGCACCGTGACCGCCGAGGTCCGGAGCACCAGCGCTGTCACCGCCGGTCGCCGGGGCGCCGACGTCACCCGAGATCGGGCTGCCCGTGACCTCCGGCAGCGCCACCCCCAGGGCCGGGGTCGAGGTCGGGGACGAGCCAGCCGTCGCCGAGACCGTCGGGTTGGACGACGCGACGCCCGTCGGCGAGCTGCTGACGGAGGCTGCCGGGGTGGCCGACCCGGACGGGCTGGCCGAGGCAGACGGGCTCGCCGACGCCGACGGCGAGGCCGACGGCGAGGCCGACGGCGAGGCAGACGCGGACGCCGACACGGACGGGGAGGCAGACGCGGAGGCAGACGCGGACGCGGACGCAGACGGGGGCACGACGACCGCCGAGCCGAAGCAGAACGTCACGTTGCTCAACCCGGCCAGCTGCCCCCTGCCGCTGGGCGACAGGGGCGCGGTGCCGGTGCCGCTGAGGCTGCCCGGTGTCGTGATGACCGCCGGGTTCGACCCGCCCTTCACGATCAGGGTGTGCACCTCGCTGGTCGCGGTCCAGCTGAACGTGCTCGTGAGCACGGACGTGAGGGTGACGGAGTTCGGGGCGGTGCCGTGCGGCCCCGCCACCACCGGGTCGATCTTCAGCGCGGTCGTGCCCGCCGGGCAGTCGGCGTTGCCACCGGTCGTCGCGGCCCCGGCGGGACCGGGCGCGACGCCGAGCAGGGCCGCTGCGCCGAACAGCAGCGTTCCTCCGGCGACTGCCGTCAACCGGGAGAGAGCGGTGCGGGCCATGGCGCGGTCCTGTCTCACGAGCGCCCGAGGGCGACGTCGGATGTCGACGGACCGGTCTCGCCTCTTGCTCCCCGAGCGGTCTAGGCGACCGCGTGTCTCCGTGCACCCCGCAGGGCGTCGGTGTGGACCGCTCGGATCAGTGCATCCCCCGGCCACCGCGCCGCGGGGCCCGGTGGCACGGCCTATCAGCCGTACTCACCCAGAGTAAGCGACTTGCCACAGTTTGGCCAGATGAGCCGGGAGGGTCAGGCGCTGACCGACTGCTCCGGGATGTCCGAGTCAGCCATCGCGATCGTCTTCTCGACCTCCTGCCGGCGGACCAGCAGCTCCTGCTTCTCCATGTCGATGAGGTCGGCGAGGTCCTCGTCCTGCTTCATGAGGGCCGCCAGGTCGACGCCCGCCATGTCGAGCACGCCCATGTCGGCGAAGGCGTTCTGCACCTTCGGGCCGAACAGCCCGATGTCCTTGACGCACGGCGCGATCCGGCTGAACAGCAGCGACTGGAACAGCTTGAAGTACTGGGAGTTCTCGACCGAGCGCATCGACTCCTCGACGTCGAAGCCGAGGTTCTGCCAGACCTCCTGCTGCCGGAAGCGGTCGCGCATGAGGTAGCAGCCCTCCACGACGAACTCCTCGCGCTCCTCCTTCTCCTTGGAGGACAGCTCGGCGTAGTAGTCGCGCAGGGCGAGTCGGCCGAAAGCGACGTGCCGCGCCTCGTCCTGCATGACGTACGCCAGGATCTGCTTGGGCAGCGGCTTGTCCGTCATGTCGCGCAGCAGGCCGAAGGCCGCCAGCGCCAGCCCCTCGATGAGGACCTGCATGCCGAGGTAGGGCATGTCCCAGCGGCTGTCGGACAGGGTGTCGTCGAGAAGCGCCTTGAGGTGCTCGTTGATCGGGTAGAGCAGGCCGACCTTGTCCTGCAGGAAGCGGGCGTAGGTCTCCGCGTGCCGGGCCTCGTCCATCGTCTGGGTCGCGGCGTAGAACTTCGCGTCGAGGTCCGGCACCGACTCCACGATCTTGGCCGAGCAGATCATCGCGCCCTGCTCGCCGTGCAGGAACTGGCTGAACTGCCAGGAGGTCATGTGCTGCTTGAGCTCACCGACGGCCCTGCGGTCGCCCTTGATCCTGTCCCACTGCGGCGTGCCGTAGATCGCGATCGTCTCGTCGGGGAGTCCGAGGACGTCGTGCGGGTCGACCTCGATGTCCCAGTCGATCCGGTGCACCTGGTCCCACTGCTTGTCCTTGCCCTTCTGGTAGAGCGAGAGCAGCCGGTCGCGGCCGTCGTCGTACTCCCAGGTGAAGCGCGAGGCGCCCTGCATCTCGACGTCCCACGTCGCGTGCTCGGCGGGGATCGTGTAGAGGTCGTGGGTCGTCATGGTCACAGGCTCCCGGGCAGTAGTGAGTCGACGAGACGGGCGATGTCGGCGGCGACCTGGTCGGGACGACCGCCGGGCAGGACGAGGTGGGACAGCGTCAGCCGGTTGACGGCATCGGCGACGAGCAGGACCCGCTCCGCGGGGAGGTCGGGCCAGTGGTCGGAGAGGTACGCGACGCAGCGCTCGCGCGCGGCGGTCAGCAGGGCGTCGGACCGCGTGGTGAGGAAGGGCAGCAGTCCGCCGGAGTCGTCGGTGAGGACCGCCTTCAGCAGCGGGTTCGAGGCCGCCTCGGTCAGGGTGAACTCGGTGGCCGCGCCGACGGCCTCCCCCGGGCTGCCCTCGTGGCCGACCATCGCGGCCTCGGCACCCTCCATGTAGCGCTCGGCCTCGCGCATCGCGAGCGCCTCGGCGAGGGCGTCCTTGCTGCCGAACTCGTAGTAGAGCGTCTGCCGGCTGACGCCGGCCGACCTGGCCACGTCGGCCATCCGCACGCGGTCCCACTCGGCGCCGGACAGGACCGCCTCGGCGGCGGCGTCGAGGAGCAGGTCCCGGGTGGTGCGCACCCGGTCACCTTGACACAGATGGCGGCGGTGTCAAGACATGCGAGGCACGTACGTCAATCGTCGGGAGTCGCGCCCCGCACCACCACGACCCGGTCGGACTTGCGCAGCTTGATGTCCTGGTCGGCGTTGAACAGCGTCGTCTGCCCGTCGCGCAGGATCGCGACGACCAGGTCGCGGGTGGCGCGGGGCGACAGGCCGACCTCCTCGCGCAGCACGTCGCGCTCCGACAGCTCGAGC
>SCTD01000453.1 GCA_004299215.1 Frankiales bacterium
CAAGTCAACACATGATGACTTCTGCGATCGAGTCCGCCGACCTCCGGGTCGACCGGGGCGGCCGCGAGGTGCTGCACGGCCTGACCTTCGCCGTCCCGGCGGGCAGCGTCACCGGCCTGCTCGGTCCCAGCGGCGGCGGCAAGACCACGCTCATGCGCGCGGTCGTCGGGGTCCAGGCGGGGGTACGAGGACGCGTCGACGTGCTCGGCATCCCCGCCGGGGCCGAGGAGCTCCGGCACCGCGTCGGCTACGTCACCCAGGCGCCCGCGGTCTACGGCGACCTGTCCGTGCGGCACAACCTGGAGTACTTCACCGACGTGCTCGGCGCCGACCGCGCCCGCGTCCCGGCGGTGCTGCGTGATGTCGCGCTGGCCGACGCGGCGGGGCAGATGGTGAACACCCTGTCCGGCGGCCAGCGGGCCCGGGTCAGCCTGGCCGCGGCGCTGCTCAGCGAGCCGGAGCTGCTCGTCCTCGACGAGCCGACCGTGGGCCTGGACCCGGTGCTGCGGCGCGACCTCTGGCAGATGTTCGGCGACCTCGCCGCCCGGGGCACCACCCTGCTGGTCAGCAGCCACGTCATGGACGAGGCCGCCCGCTGCGACCGGCTGCTGCTGCTCCGCGACGGCCACCTCGTCGCCGACGACACGCTCGCCGACCTCCTGACGGCCACCGGCGCCGCCGACGTCGAGGGCGCCTTCCTGCACCTGGCGGGCGCGGCATGACCGCCCGCGCCACCCTGGCCACCGCCCGCCGGGTGCTGCTCCAGCTCCGCTCGGACCACCGCACCATCGCGCTGCTGATGGTGGTGCCGGTCCTGCTGCTCACCCTGCTGCGCTACGTCTTCGACGGCTCCCCCGCCACGTTCGACGCGGTCGGCGGTCCGCTGCTGGCGCTGTTCCCCTTCACCACGATGTTCCTGGTGACCAGCGTCGCGATGCTCCGCGAGCGCACCTCCGGCACCCTCGAGCGGCTGCTGTCGACCCCGATGGGCAAGGGCGACCTGCTCACCGGCTACGCCCTGGCGTTCGGCCTGGTGGCGGTCGTGCAGACCAGCGTCGCCGCCACCGTCGCGCTCGGTCCGCTCGGCCTGGACGTACGCGGATCTGCCGGTGTGGTGGTGCTTCTCGCCGTGCTGGACGCGCTCCTCGGCACCGCCCTCGGGCTGCTGCTGTCGGCGTTCGCGCGCACCGAGTTCCAGGCCGTGCAGTTCCTGCCCGCGGTCGTCTTCCCGCAGGTGCTGCTCTGCGGGCTGTTCGCGCCGCGGGAGTCGATGGCCGAGCCGCTGCAGTGGCTGTCCGACGCCTTCCCGCTGACCTACGCCGTGGAGGGCATGCAGATCGTCGCCGCCAGCGAGCAGGTCACCGGCGAGCTGCTCACCGACCTCGGGGTCATCGCCGCCTGCGTCGTCGTCTTCGTCGCGCTCGGCTCGGTCACCCTCCCCCGCCGCTCGCCGTGAGCCCGGCCCGTACCGGCCGTCGCCCCGGCGGCAGCGGCACCCGCGCGGCGATCCTCGACGCGGCCCGGCAGAGCTTCGGCGCCAGCGGCTACGCGGGCACCACCATCCGCGGCGTCGCCCGCGCCGCCGGCGTGGATCCCGCTCTGGTGCACCGCTTCTACGGCAGCAAGGAGTCGCTCTTCGCCGCCACCCTCGACCTGCCGGGCGACCCCGGCGTGCTGCTGCCCGCTCTGCTCGGCGAGGGGCTGGAGGGCCTCGGCGAGCGCGTCGTCGGGACCTTCCTCACCCTGTGGGACGCGACTCCCGGGCAGGGCCCGATGCTCGCGCTGCTGCGCAGCGCGGTGGCCGACGAGAGGTCCGCGGAGCTGCTGCGCGACTTCCTCACCCGGGTCGCGATGGGCCCGCTGGCGACGGCCGCCGGCGGCGACTCCCCCGAGCTGCGCGCCTCCCTCGTCGCGTCGCAGATGGTGGGGCTGGCCGTCACCCGCTACGTCCTGCGCCTCGAGCCGCTCGCCTCCACCCCCGCGGCCGAGCTCGCGGCGCACCTCGGCCCCACCCTCGACCGCTACCTCACCGGCACCCTTGGCAGCACCCCCGAACCCGAGCAGGATGAGGGCGCAGCACCGAGCAGGAGGAGGCGTCATGCGCGCACAGCAGGGTGACCTGGTCACAGTCCCGGGCCGGCACGTCGGAGCCGCGGAGCGGCACGGCGAGGTGCTCGAGGTGCGCGGGCCGAACGGCGAGCCGCCGCTCGTCGTCCGGTGGGACGACGGCCACGAGGCGATCGTCTGTCCCGGCCCGGAGATGCGCTTCACGCCTCGAGGCTGAACCGCAGCCGCGTGCCCGGCCGCGCCTGCGCAGCGTGCGCGAGGTCGGCCGGCAGCACCACGCCGACCACCGGGTAGCCGCCCGTCGTCGGGCAGTTGGCCAGGAACAGGATCGGCTGCCCGTCCGGCGGCACCTGCACCGCCCCCGGCACCACCCCCTCCGACGGCAGCTCCCCATCCGAGACCCGCTGCAGCACAGCCCCTTCCAGCCTGACGCCGGTGCGGTCGCTGCGCGTCGAGACGACGTACGGCGAGCGCGTCAGGACGTCGAGCGCCCCGGGGACGAACGCGTCGTCGCGCGGCCCGGGCACCACCCGCAGCACCGGCTCGCGAGCGATCTCCGGCAGCTCCTCGGGCGCGCCCGCCGCTCCCGCGGTCGCGGACCCGATCGGCAGCCGGTCCCCCGCGGCCAGCGGCGCCGGGCCGAGCCCGGAC
>SCTD01000454.1 GCA_004299215.1 Frankiales bacterium
CGATGTCGACGATGGCCGACGGCATCGTGTCCAGCGCCACCGGTGAGCCTGCCGCGAGCGACGGGCCGTACGCCGCAGCGCCCTCGGCCTGCGCGGCGACGATCCGCACGTCGGGGAGCAGCGCCTTCACCGCGACGGCGATCCCGGCGACGAGACCGCCGCCGCCGGTGCACACGACGACGGTCCGCACGTCCGGGCACTGCTCGACGATCTCCAGCCCGACGGTGCCCTGGCCGGCCACGACGTCGACGTGGTCGAACGGGTGGATGAGCACCGCCCCGGTCTCCGCGGCGAAGGCATGGGCTGCCAGGAGCGCCTCGTCGACGGTGTGGCCGGCGTGCCGGACCTGCGCGCCGTACCCCTTGGTGGCCGCGACCTTGGGCAGCGGAGCTGACTCCGGCATGAAGACGGTGCTGGGGCAGCCGAGCAGCGAGGCGGCGAGCGCGACACCCTGAGCGTGGTTGCCGGCGCTGGCGGCCACGACGCCGTGCGCCCGTTCGGCGGCGGAGAGCCGGGCGATCCGGACGTACGCCCCCCGGATCTTGAAAGAGCCTGTCCGCTGGAGGTTCTCGCACTTGAGGAGCACCGGTCCGCCGACCGCGTCGGACAGCCCGCGCAGGCCCTGCAGGGGCGTCTCGCGCGAGATGCCGGTGAGCAGCTCGCGGGCGGCGCGCACGTCGTCGATCCCGACCGGCAGCGCTGCAGGGGTGCTCACGCGCCGCAGTCTGTCAGCAGGGGAAGGCGAGGACCGAGGCGGTGAAGCCGTGCAGGTGGTTGCGGCCGGCCACCGGACCGAGCTCGCCGCCGGCGAAGAAGCCGGCCACCCCGAGCGCCGCCAGCTCGCTGCGGACCAGCGCGGGGTCGTGGTCGGCGCCGCCGTGGGCCGAGCCGAACAGGTGCGCGCCGCGCCCGTTGCAGGTGAAGACCAGCGCCCCTCCCGCGGGCGCGTCGCGGGTGTCGCGGCGGTAGCCCGCGAGCAGCATCCGGAGGTCGGCGTCGGCCGCCTCGGCATCGCGCACCTGCAGCCGCACGGTGGCGCCGACCGGCACCAGGTCGCCGATGACCAGCCCGCCCGTCTCGGGCTCGGTGCCCATGATCGTGCGGACCAGGAAGTCCGGCTCGTCGGCGTACTCGTCCATGGCGACGCCGAGGTGCAGCCCGGTGCTGGCCAGCGCCTGGTCGGCGGGCGGCAGCTCCGCGAGCACCTGCTCGACCCGCTGCACGGCCGGCAGCCCGGCGAGCTCGCGGATCACGTTGCCGGCTGCGGCGGTCACCGTCATCGGCGGCCCGACGGCGCGGCAGCCCTGGCTGACCAGGGTGCGGACGCCGGAGCCCCGCAGCAGCACGCCGACCGCGCCGCGGTCGACCACCCGGCCGTCGACCAGCAGCCGGGTCGAGCCAGCGCCGTGCAGCCCGGAGGCGAGCCCGCCGACGACCGGCAGGCCGGGCAGCGCCACGTTGGCCTGGCTGAGGAAGCCGTCGGCCGGGAAGCTGTACGGGTCGGCCAGCAGCACCGCGACGTCGTCCTCGTCGAGCTCGGGCATGCCGACCACGGCGGCGCCGGCGTCGGCGCGCATGACCTCCAGGTGGAAGCTGCGCACCCGCACGTCGGGCAGAACCGCGGCGAAGACGCTCACCGCCGCGCGCCCCTCGACCCCGCGGTCTCCGGCGATGACGCCTCCGGCGCTGCAGCCGATGCTGGCCGCCGCGGCGGACACCTTGACCGCGTGCCGGAAGGCGTCGGCCACCTCCTCCGGGTCACCGCCGCTGACGAAGACGCAGAGCAGGTCGGGCACCCGGCCGCCGAGGGACGTCAGGGCCTGCGTGGTGGCGTCCTCGGCCGCCAGGACGAGGTCCTCCCCCGTCGCCAGTCCGTCCCCGAAGCGCGCCATGGGGTCATCCTTCCCTGTGGACGCCCCGGCGTACGCCCGAACGCGCCACGTCACCCGCTTGCGTCCTGCTCAGCGGAGCACCTCGCCGCGCAGGCGGCAGGACGCAGGAGGCGGACGTAGGGTCGAACGGTGACGAGCCCCCCTGCGCCGACCACGCTCGGCGAGCTGCGCGAGAGCGGCCACGTGCACAAGACGGTCAAGGCCGAGGTGCGCGACAACCTGCTGGCCCGGCTCGCCTCCGGCCACACCGCCTTCCCCGGGATCGTCGGCTTCGACGAGACGGTCCTCCCTCAGCTCGAGCGGGCGCTGCTCGCCGGCCACGACCTGGTCCTGCTCGGCGAGCGCGGCCAGGGCAAGACCAGGCTGATCCGCACGCTGACCGGGCTGCTCGACGAGTGGACCCCCGTGGTCGCCGGGTGCGAGATCAACGACCACCCGTACTCCCCCGTCTGCGGCCGGTGCACCGCGCTGCTGGCGACGGACGGCGACGGCCTCGCGGTCGCGTGGAAGCACCGCAGCGAGAGGTACGGCGAGAAGCTCGCGACGCCGGACACCTCCGTCGGCGACCTGATCGGCGACGTCGACCCGATCAAGGTCGCCGAGGGCCGGACGCTGGGCGACCCGGAGACGGTGCACTACGGGCTGGTGCCGCGGACCAACCGCGGCATCTTCAGCGTCAACGAGCTGCCGGACCTGGCCGAGCGGATCCAGGTCGCACTGCTCAACGTGCTGGAGGAGCGCGACATCCAGGTGCGCGGCTACACCCTGCGGCTGCCGCTCGACCTGCTGCTGGTGGCCTCGGCCAACCCCGAGGACTACACCAACCGCGGCCGCATCATCACCCCGCTGAAGGACCGCTTCGGCGCCGAGATCCGCACCCACTACCCGCTCGACCTCGAGCACGAGGTGGAGCTCATCCGCCAGGAGGCGCAGCTCGCCTGGCCCGGCACGCACGTCACGGTGCCCGCGCACCTGCTCGAGGTCGTCGCCCGCTGGACCCGGCTGGTGCGCGAGTCGCCGCAGGTCGACCAGCGCTCCGGCGTGAGCGCGCGGTTCGCCGTCGCGGCGGCCGAGACCGTCGCGGCGTCGGCCGTACGACGGGCAGCCGTGACCGGCGAGCAGTCCGCCGTGGCGCGCGTCTGCGACCTGCCGTCGACGGTCGCCGCGGCCCGCGGGAAGGTCGAGTTCGAGGCGGCCGAGGAGGGGCGCGAGCTCGAGGTGCTCGCCCACCTGCTGCGCAAGGCGACCGCCGACACCTTCCGCGCCCGCCTGGCCGGGCTCGACCTCTCCGGCCTGCAGGGCCGCTTCGACGAGGGCGCCACCGTCGAGACCGGTGACCTGGTCCCGGCCGCCGACCTGCTCGCCGCGCTCGGCCCGGTGCCGGGGC
>SCTD01000455.1 GCA_004299215.1 Frankiales bacterium
CCCGAGGGGCCGTACGAGACCCTCGCGGGCTACGTCATGGCAACGCTGGGGCACGTCCCGCGGGTCGGTGAGGCCGTCGAGGTCGACGGCCACCGGCTCGAGGTGAGCGAGCTCGACGGTCGCCGCATCTCCCGCGTCCGCGTCACCCCCGTCACCGCGCCCGAGCTGGAGGAGACCGGATGAGCGCTCCCGTCCACAGCACCTTCAGCAGCCCGGCCGACGTCGAGCGCGTCTTCGGCGTGCTGACCTCGCCGGAGTGGGTCGGCACCAGGGCCGAGCGCTTCTCCGACGACTCCGAGCTGGTGCAGCGCGAGGAGCGCGAGGACGGTGGT
This sequence comes from Frankiales bacterium, assembly GCA_004299215.1. Taxonomy (GTDB): domain Bacteria; phylum Actinomycetota; class Actinomycetes; order Mycobacteriales; family SCTD01; genus SCTD01. The sequence goes on from SCTD01000455.1 coordinate 333, forward strand.
GTGCTGCTCACCGTGTCCCGCAGGCTGCCGGACGGCGTCCCGGGCTTCCTGCAGCGGTTCCTGCCCCACGACGGACGCGTCGTCGAGACCTTCGACTGGGGTCCCGCGCGCCCGGACGGCACCCGGCACGGGGAGTGGCGGGCCGACATCGCGGGCGCCCCCGCCCGGCTCGGCGGCGCCATGCGGCTCGATCCCACCGAGGTCGGCAGCGCGTACACCATCGAGGGCGACGTGACGGTCAAGGTCCCTCTCATCGGGGGCAGGGCCGAGAGCTACATCGCCGAGATGGTCGGCAAGCTGGCGGCCAAGGAGGCCGACCTGCTCCGTGACACGCTCGGTCTGTGAGGATGGGGCATGAGCACCGCGCTGCACGCCGCCTACGCCCTGCCCTGTGACGTCGAGGCGGCGTACGCCGTCCTGTCGGGCGAGGGCTGGCCCGCGGCGAAGGACGCCGCGCTGCACGACGGCAGCCGGCTGGAGAGCCGCGAGGAGACCGACGACGGCGGCGTCGTCCTGCGCTCCACGCGCGGCATGCCGAGCGGCATCCCGGGCTTTCTCGAGAAGATCCTGCCCGCGGACGGTCGCGCGGGGCAGACCGACACCTGGGCGGCGGCGCAGGCTGACGGCTCGCGCACCGGGACGTGGCGCGCGGACGTGCCGGGAGCACCGGTGGACGTGCACGGCACGATGCGGCTGGTCCCGACGGCGACCGGCTGCGACTACGTCATCGAGGGCACCGCGAAGGTCAAGATCCCCTTGATCGGCGGCAAGGCCGAGAAGTTCGTCGCGGACGCCACCGCCCGCACCACGGCCGGCGAGGCCGACGTGCTGCGGAGCCTGGTCACCGGCTGACGTCCCGGCGCGACGCGGTGGAAGGATGGGGTCATGTCCTCGCGTCCCCGTGTCCTCTCGGGCATCCGCCCGACCGGTGAGAGCTTCCAGCTCGGCAACTACGTCGGGGCCGTGCGGCACTGGGCGGCCATGCAGGACGAGAACGACTGCTTCTTCTTCCTCGCCGACCTGCACGCGCTGACCGAGACGCCGGAGCCGGCCAAGCTGCGGGGACGCACGCGCCAGGCCGTCGCCGAGCTCCTCGCCATGGGCGTCGACCCGGTGCGCAGCACCGTCTTCGCGCAGAGCCACGTCGCCGAGCACCCTGAGCTCGCCTGGGTCCTCGGCTGCCTGACCGGCTTCGGCGAGGCGAGCCGGATGACGCAGTTCAAGGAGAAGGGCGGGGGGTCGGTCGGCCTCTTCTACTACCCGGTCCTGCAGGCCGCCGACATCCTCATCTACCAGGCGAACGCCGTGCCGATCGGCGAGGACCAGCGCCAGCACCTCGAGCTGACCCGCGACCTGGCCCAGCGCTTCAACGCCCGCTACGGCGACACCTTCGTCCTGCCTGCGGCGTACGAAGGGCGCGCCGGGGAGCGCATCAAGGACCTGCAGGACCCGACCCGCAAGATGAGCAAGTCGATCGGCGGCACCGGCACGATCTGGGTCCTCGACGATCCGAAGACGGTGACCAAGAAGGTCAGGAGCGCCGTGACCGACACCGGTCGGGAGGTGCGCGTCGCCGACGACAAGCCCGGGATCACCAACCTGCTCACGATCCTGTCGGTCTGCACCGGCAAGGCGGTGCCGGAGCTCGAGGACGCCTACGCCGGCAAGGGCTACGGCGACTTCAAGGCCGACGTCGCCGAGGCGGTCGTCGAGCTGTTCGCGCCCGTCCGCGAGCGCTACGCGGGCTTCATCGACGACCCGGCAGAGCTCGACCGGGTGCTCGCGGCGGGTGCCGCGCGGGCCCGCGAGGTCGCGGTCCGGACGATGACGACCGTCCGGGAGCGGGTCGGCCTGCTCGCGCCGACATGAGCCGGCCCTGATGGCCCGCCGCGACTTCGGCGTCGCGTTCGGCCTGCCCGAGCCGTACACCAGCGAGCTGCAGGGCTGGCGCGAGCGGCTCGGCGACCCGAACGCCTCCGGCATCCCGCCGCACGTGACGCTGCTGCCCCCGACCGCGCTCCCGGAGGAGGCGCTGCCGGAGGTGGAGGAGCACCTGCGCGCCGTCGCTGCGTCGGAGCAGCCGTTCCGGATGCACCTGCGCGGCTCGGCCAGCTTCCGCCCGGTGTCGCCGGTGGTCTTCGTGCCGCTGGTCGAGGGGATCGCCGACTGCGAGCGGGTCGAGAGCAAGGTCCGGTCCGGGCCGCTCACTCGCGAGGTGAGCTTCCCGTACCACCCGCACGTCACGGTCGCGCACGACCTCGGGGAGGCGGCGCTGGACCGCGCGTTCGAGAGCCTGGCGTCCTACGAGGCCGTCTTCGACGTGTGGGGCTTCACGCTGTTCGAGCAGGACCGGGAGGGCGTGTGGCGCCCCCAGCGCGACTTCCCGTTCGGAGCCGGGGGACGTCCCGGCCCGCTGGCGCCGCCCGGGCGTTGACCCCGGGCCCAACCGGGTAGGGGCGCTTCATGATCAGTCCTCAGGCGGCCCTTGCGAGCGCCCGCGACCGGCGCCCGTCCCTCGACCACCTGATCCGCGCCTTCGGCCGCTACCAGGCCGACGCCGGCGACCGGCAGGCCGCGGCGGTGACCTTCTTCGGGTTCCTGTCCTTCTTCCCGATCCTGGCGCTCGCGACGTCGGTGCTCTCCTACGCCCTCGGTGACGACGCGGTCGGCACCGTGGTGCGGGAGGTCAACTCCTACGCGCCCGGGCTCGCCGACCAGCTCGGCCTCGAGGAGATCCTCACCGACAACACCAAGGCCGGCGTCGCCGGGCTGCTCGGCCTGGTGGGGCTGCTCTACTCCGGCCTGGGCTGGGTCGACGCGCTGCGCGAGGCGATCCGCGCGATGTGGCACCACAACGTGAAGGCCGGGAACTTCCTGGTCAAGAAGGCCAAGGACGTCGTCATCCTGCTGGGCCTCGGCGTGACGGTGGTCGCGTCGGTGGCCGTCTCGGCCGCGACGGGTGCCTTCACCGACGTGGCCCTGGACGCGATCGGGCTCGAGAAGACCGTCGTCGCCACCGCGCTCGCGAAGGTCGTCGGCATCACGCTCGGCCTCGCGACCAGCACCGCGCTGTTCCTCTTCCTGTTCTGGCGGCTGCCGAAGGTGAGGTCGCCGTTCCGCCGGGTGGTGCGGGGGGCGCTGCTCGCGCCGACGCGCTT
>SCTD01000045.1 GCA_004299215.1 Frankiales bacterium
CGCCGACGTGCTCGGCATGACGACGTACGAGGAGCTCGTCGACGCCACATTGCCGCACGGCCTGATGCCGCTGGTCGTGCCGCAGCTGAAGACCATCACCCTCGGTGGAGCCGTCACCGGGCTCGGCATCGAGAGCTCGAGCTTCCGCAACGGCACGCCGCACGAGTCCGTGCTCGACTTGGACGTGCTCACCGGTGACGGCCGCGTCGTGACCTGCAGCCGCACGCAGGAGCCCGAGCTGTTCACGGGATTCCCCAACTCCTACGGCACGCTCGGCTACGCCCTCCGGCTGCGCATCGAGCTGGAGCCGGTCCGGCCGTACGTCCATCTGCGTCACGTCCGCGTCGACGGCACCGCGGGCGCTGCCTCGCTCTTCCGGGAGGTGTGCGCCACCCGCGAGCACGACGGCGAGGCGGTCGACTTCGTGGACGGCACGTGGTTCTCCCGCGACGAGGTCTACGTGACGCTGGCGTCCTTCTCCGACGACGCCCCCACGCTGTCGGACTACACGGGGCAGCGGATCTACTACCGCAGCATCCAGGACAGGAGGCAGGACTGGCTGACGGTGCGGGACTACCTGTGGCGCTGGGACACCGACTGGTTCTGGTGCTCGCGGGCCTTCGGGGTGCAGAACCCGCGAGTGCGCAGGTGGATCCCGCGCCGCTACCTGCGCAGCGACACCTGGTGGCGGCTGGTCGCGTTCGAGCGGCGGCACCGCTGGAAGGAGCGCTGGGACGTCCGGCGCGGCGAGCTGCCGCGCGAGTACGTCATCCAGGACGTCGAGATCCCGGTCGACCGGCTGGCCGACTTCATGACGGTCTTCGCGCAGGAGATCCCGATCGAGCCGGTGTGGTTCTGCCCGTTGCGCCAGCGCCACGCCGACGTCGTCTGGGAGCTGTACGAGCTCGACCCCGACGTCCTCTACGTGAACGTCGGCTTCTGGTCGACGGTCGGGCTGGAGCCGGGGGAGGCGGACGGCACGCACAACCGGATCGTCGAGCGACTGGTCGCGGATCTGGGCGGGCGCAAGTCGCTCTATAGCACGTCCTTCTACGAGCCCGACGAGTTCTGGCGCACCTACGGCGGGCCGGTGTACGAACGGCTCAAGAAGACCTACGACCCGGACGGACGGCTGCTGGACCTGTACGCGAAGTGCGTGCAGTCGCGATGAGGAGGAGGTGGTCCCGGTGACCCGCATGCAGGTGGCGCCGGCGCTCGCGCAGGTGCTTCCCGGGCCGGTGCGCATCCGGGCGTACGACGGCTCGGTCGCCGGCCCCCTGGACGCCGGGGTGTCGATCGAGCTGCGCAGCCGCCGGGCCGTGGCACACGTCGTCAGCGCACCGGGTGAGCTGGGCTTCGCGCGGGCGTACGTGTCCGGGGAGCTCGCGATCTCGACCGGCGACCGCGCGCCGGTCGACCACTACGAGGTGCTTCGCGCGATCGCGGGAGCCGGCATCGGCACGCTCACGCCGCGGCAGCGGGTCCAGGTCGTGCGGGCGCTCGGCCGCGAGGCGCTGACCTGGGTCGAGCCGCCGCCGCAGGAGGTCGGTGCCAAGCGCTACGTCGCGGGACTCCGCGCGCACCTGCCCGGTCGCGACGCGCTCGCGATCGCCCATCACTACGACGTGAGCAACCTCTTCTACGAGTGGGTGCTCGGCCCGTCCATGGCGTACACCTGCGCGGTCTACCCCCGTCCCGACGCGACGCTCGTGCAGGCCCAGGAGGAGAAGTTCGACCTGGTCTGCCGCAAGCTCGGCCTGCGGCCCGGGATGCGGCTGCTCGACGTCGGCTGCGGCTGGGGCGGCATGGTGCTGCATGCCGCGAAGCACTACGGCGTGCAGGCTCTCGGCGTCACGCTGTCCCGCCGCCAGGCCGAGTGGGGGGCCAAGCGCGTCGCCGAGGAGGGGCTGGCCGACAGCGTCGAGATCCGGCACGCCGACTACCGCAGCGTGACGGAGACCGGCTTCGACGCGGTGAGCTCCATCGGCCTGACCGAGCACGTCGGCATCGCGCAGCTGCCGGCGTACGCCGCGCGGCTCGCGGCGCGGCTCCGCCCGGAGGGGCGGCTGCTCAACCACTGCATCACCCGGCCGAACGAGGAGAGCCGGCCGATCTCCAAGCGCGGCTTCATCGCGCGCTACGTCTTCCCGGACGGCGAGCTGCCGGGCGTCGGGAAGGTGATCGGGGTGCTCCAGCGCGCCGGGCTCGAGGTGCGGCACGAGGAGAACCTGCGCGAGCACTACGCGATGACGCTGCGCGCCTGGTGCGAGAACCTCGACGCCCACTGGGACGACGCGGTCGCCGAGGTCGGTGAAGGCACGGCGAAGGTCTGGGCGCTCTACCTGGCAGGGTCGCGGCTGGAGTTCGAGCGCAACCGGATCCAGCTGCACCAGGTGCTGGCGGTGAAGACGACCAACGGGGTGTCCGGTATGCCGCTGCGCCCGGACTGGGGCAGCTGATCAGGGGATGTGAGCCTCAGCCGCGGAGCAGCAGCAGGAGCGAGACCACCACGCCGTACGCCACGACCGCCCCGCGCAGCAGCCGGCTCGGCACCCGCCCGGCGAGCCGCCCGCCCAGGTAGCCACCGGTCAGCGAGGCGAGGGCGACGACCAGCACGGCCTCCCAGGCGATCGGGCCGAAGATCCCGAAAGCCACCACGGCCACGGCGTTCACCACGACGGACACGACGTTCTTCAGCGCGTTCACGACCTGCAGCCGCTCGACGAGGAAGACGCCGAGCAGCCCGAGCAGCAGCACGCCGAGACCGGCGCCGAAGTAGGCGCCGTAGACGGCGGCCAGCAGGGCGCCGCCCTGCAGCAGCAGCCCCCCGTGTGCCGGGCGGTCGACGTGCTGGACCCGGGCGGCGAGCCGAGGCTGGAGCAGCAGCAGCCCGCAGGCCAGCAGGATGAGGAACGGCACCACCGCGCGGAAGACCTCGCTCGGCGTGGTCAGCAGCAGGACCGAGCCGAGCACGGCGCCGACCACGGAGACCGCCGTCAGCGACCGGATCCGAGCGCCCTGTCCCTCCAGCTCCGCGCGACCGCCGGCGACGCTGCCGGCGTAGCCCGGGAAGAGCGCCACCGTGTTCGTCACGTTCGCCGTCACGGGGGGGTAGCCCGCGGCGAGCAGCGCCGGGAAGGAGATGAGCGAACCGCCGCCGGCCAGTGCGTTCACCGCACCGGCCAGCAGGCCCGCGCCGGCCAGCAGCGCAGCGGTCTCCGGTGTCACCGGCCGACCGCGTAGCCCTGCATCCCGCGCGGGTTCGCAGCGGCCTTCAGGAAGCCGGTCGCCGGGTCGCGGCCGACCGCGGACAGCCGCCCCAGCTCCCAGTCGCCGGTGACCTGCACGTCGTGCCCGCGACGGCGCAGCTCGGCCACGACCGCGGGGTCGAGCCGCCCCTCCGCCACGACCTTCCCGGGGAAGGCGGCCCGCGGCCAGAACGAGCTCGGGACGTGGTCGCTGTGCAGCATCGGCGCGTCGATGGCGGCCTGCAGGTCCAGTCCCGCGTGCAGGTGCGCGAGCAGGAAGGCCAGCTGCCACTGGTCCTGCTGGTCGCCGCCGGGCGTGCCGAACGCCAGGACCGGCACGCCGTCCCGCGTCGCCATCGACGGCGTGAGCGTCGTACGAGGGCGCTTGCCCGGCGCGAGCGATGCCGGCAGGCCCGGCTCCAGCCACAGCATCTGCGCGCGCGAGCCGAGGCAGAAGCCCAGCTGCGGGACGGTCGGCGAGCTCTGCAACCAGCCGCCGCTCGGCGTCGCCGACACCATCAGCCCGTCGCGATCGACCACGTCGACGTGGCAGGTGTCGCCGCGGGTGGCGCCGTCCCGCTGCACCGTCGGCTCGCCGGAGCCCGACGCCGTGAGCCCCGGCGGCGGGAGCGGCGCCGCCGTCGGCAGCCTCGGCGTGCGACCGTCCGGACTGCCGGGACGCAGGTCGTACGACGCCTCGGTCCCCACGAGCTGCCGCCGAGCCGCGGCGTACTCCGCCGAGAGCAGCGTCGCCACCGGGACGTCGACGAAGGACGGATCCCCGTACCACGCCTCACGATCCGCGAGCGCCAGCTTCCCCGTCTCGACCACGACGTGGACCCAGTCCGCCGACAGGTGCGGCGGCAGGTCCTCGCCCAGCAGCTGCAGCCACTGCAGCAGGACCGGTCCCTGGCCCCACGGTCCGGTCTTGCAGATCGTCAGCCCCGCGTGCTCGACCGAGACCGGCTCCTCGACCGTGGGCTGCCAGCAGGCGAGGTCGTCGGCCGTCAGGACGCCCCGGTGGCGGCGGCCGGAGGTGTCCATGACCTCCTGCGCGCGGCACCAGTCGTGGATCGCCTGCGCGACGAAGCCGCGGTAGAAGACGTCGCGCGCCGCGACCAGCTGGGCCTCGCGGTCCGGCGACGCGGCCTCCGACTCCGACAGCAGACGGGTCCACGTCGCCGCCAGCGCCGGGTTGCGCCACCTCGACCCGGGCGCCGGCACCTGCCCGCCGTCCAGCCACGTCGACGCCGAGGTCGGCCACTCCTCGCGGAAGAGCTGCTCGACCCGGCCGATCGTCCCGGCGATGGCCGGCAGCATCGGGAAACCCCCTGCAGCACAGGCGATCGCGGGCTCGAGCACGTCGCGCAGCCGCCACGTCCCGTGCTGCTCCAGCAGCAGCGTCCACGCCCCGAAGGCACCCGGCACCACGGCAGCGAGCAGCCCGGTCCCCGGCACGAGGTCCAGCCCGAGGCCGCGGTAGTGCTCGATGGTCGCACCGGCAGGCGTCGGACCCTGGCCGCAGAAGACCTGCACGGGGAGGTCCGGCGACCCGACCAGGATCGGCACGTCGCCGCCGGGCCCGTTCAGGTGCGGCTCGACGACCTGCAGCACGAAGCCGGCCGTCACCGCGGCGTCGACGGCGTTGCCGCCGCGCTCGAGGACGGACATGCCCGCCGCACTCGCCAGCCAGTGCGTCGAGGCGACCATGCCGACGTCGCCGAGCAGCTCGGGACGGGTGGTGAAGGGGGTGCTCATGGCCTCAGCGTTCTACACCCCGCGCTAGCGTCCCGGACGTGCTGAACCCCGACCGCACCGACGTACGCCTCCTGCAGGCGCTGGTGCGAGAGCCGCGGCTGACGGTCAGCGAGCTGGCCGAGCGGGCCGGGGTCGCGCGCAACACCGCGCAGGCGCGTCTGGACCGGCTGCACACCGCCGGCGTCCTGGGTGACAACGAGCGCGGGGTGGCGCTGCGGCCGCTCGGCTTCAGCGTCTCCGCGGTGGTCTCGGTGCAGATCGAGCACCGGTCGCTCGACACGGTCACCGAGGCGCTGAACGGCAACTGCAACGTGCTCCAGGTCGAGGAGACCGTCGGCGCCGCGGACCTGCTGGTGCGGGTCGCGGCCAAGGACACCGACGACCTGCAGGCGGTGGTGCACTCCCTGCTCGCCATCCCCGGCGTCGAGCGCACGACGACGTCGGTGGTGCTGACCTCGCGCGTGCCGTACCGCGTGACGCCCCTGCTGGAGTCCTTGCTCCCGTCGGACGGCTGACCCGCGATCGCGCTGATCACGCGGGACACGCCCGGCGTGTCCCGCGTGATCATGGGACTCGGTTGCGCACGCCGCTCAGCGCGGCGGGCCGAGAGCCGCGCGGAGTGAGCAGATTGCTCAACAGTGCGCGCATGAGTTGACCGGGTTGGCGGCAGATCGGCACGCTGGCCGTTCGTTCCGTCGAACTAGGAGACCCCGGTGACCGCGCTCGACGACCGT
>SCTD01000456.1 GCA_004299215.1 Frankiales bacterium
GCCGCTCGCGCTCGGCGACGAGGTCCTCGACGTCGACGGAGGGCTGGGCGTGGGCCAGCTCGGGACGCTCGGGTGCGACGGTCATGACTGCGCCTTCCGGTCGAGGTCGAAGGCGATCTCGAAGGCGCTCTCGCCGATGCGGGTCCCGCTGGCGTCGAGCAGCACGATGGTCGCGCGGTGCCGCTCGCGGCGGTCGTCGTCGTTGGTCGTGCGGGGCAGCTGCTCGAGCACCAGCTCGGTCTCCGTCGTGGTGTAGATGCCGCGGGCGTTCAGGTACTCCTCGTCGGGGCACCCGTCGGCCTCGCGGCAGCTGTTGTCCTTGCGGGCGATCCAGCTCAGCGGCTTGTTCGGCGGCATCGGGGCGGAGTCGATGAACACCGCGAAGTAGCCGGCGTCCTCGCGCACCTCGCCGCCCGGCTCCGTGATCTCGAAGTCGCGGATCTCCCAGTCCAGCCGCACGGGCAGCTCGACCGTGGAGCGGTCCGCCGGGGAGATGAAGCTCAGCCGGTCGTCGATCGTGAAGGCCAGGCCGTCCGGGATGCACCCGGTGAGGCCGACGCAGATCGCGGCCAGCGTGGCCGCCAGCGCCACACGTCGTCTTGCTTCGGGCACGGCTTCGTCCTCGCGTTCGCTGGGAAGAGCTCGATCCTGGCTCAGCAGCTCCTCCTACGCGTTGGAGTTCTGCATCAAGCTCGGGAGTCCTGCTGGTACGGCCGTACGAAGGCCAGGCAGAGCAGCCTCAGGTCCGGTCGCCGCGACCGACGTCACGGGACGGCCTCCCGCCGCGGCGCGGCGCGGCCGGAACCGGGTCAGGGCCGGCGCACCAGCTCCCCGAGCGGTGTCACCAGCCGGCCATCGTCCGTGAACTCGATCCGCGCCCCGTCGAGGGCGAACACCAGCTCCCGGACCGGCGTGAGCCGGCGCGGCGGCCCGCCGGCGACGGAGACGAGCAGGTCAGCCTCCCCTCGCCGACTGACGACCGCCGTGAGCGCGTCCAGGGCGTACCTGCCGGCCAGGCCGTCGAGCACCTCGCCCGTGAGGTGCGCGGTGTCCGGGCGCCGCTCGAACCGCTGGGGCGGCAGCGCCGGCTCGAGAGGGATGCGGAGCCCGTCGACGTCTGCCTCGAGATCAGCGGTGAACTGCACCGGTATCCGCAGCTCGTCGCCGTTGACGCTGAGCACCAGCGAGTAGACGTCCAGGTGCCGGTGCGCCAGCGGGCCGCTCAGCCGGCCGTACGAGCCCCGCAGTCCGTCCCCGTCGCGCTCCACGACCAGCTCGCCGTAGCCGGGGTGTGCGTAGGTCCCGACGAAGTCGTGGACCGGGCGCACCTCGGGGAGCGGCTTGGCCCCTGCCGCCTCGTTCGCCTTCGCCTGCTTGGCCCCTTCGCGCATCGCGCTCCAGGTCGCGTGCCTGCGCTCGCCGTGCGGCTCGGGGTCGAGCCCGAGCAGCTCGTCGACGACGACGAGCGGCAGCACGTCGCGCAGCGGGGTGGCGTGCAGGTTCGTGAGCACGGCGACGCCGATACCGGCGTCAGGGACGACGAGGACCTGCGAGGAGAAGCCGTCGATGTTGCCGCCGTGGTGGGCGACCCGATGTCCGCGGTGGTCCTCGAGCACGACCCCGAGGCCGTAGCCGACCTGTCCGCTGCCGCCGCCCAGCGAACCGGGGGGCAGCGGCATGGTCGGCGTGCGCAGCTGGCGCAGCAGCTCGTCGGACAGCAGCGGCTGTCGGCCGTCGACGCCCAGCCCGAGCAGCGTCATCAGCCACGGCGCGAGGTCCTCGGCGCAGGAGTTGATGCAGCCGGCCGGCGCGGAGAGGTCGAGGTGGGCGTACGGCACCTCGACGTGGGTGTCCTCGTCGGTCAGGACGTAGGGCCGGGAGTGGTCGGCGTCGATCTCGACGTCGGCGACGCGGAAGCTCGTCCGGGTCATGCCGAGCGGGTCGAGCAGCCGCGCCCGGACAGCCTCCTCGTACGTCCCGCCGCAGAGCCTGCCGGCGAGGAAGCCCGCCGCCACGTAGAGCAGGTTGTTGTACTGCCAGGTCTGCCGGAACGGCTGCGCCGGCGGGAGGTGGCGGATCGCGTCCACCAGCGCCGGCCGCTCCATCCGGCCCTCGAAGGCGTACCAGGTCAGGTCGTGCCGAGGCAGTCCGGACCGGTGCGCGAGGCAGTCGCGCACCGACAGCAGCCGGTCGGCGATCGGGTCCTGCATCGCGAAGCCGGGCAGCAGCTCGCGCAGCGGCGCGTCGAGGTCGAGCAGCCCCTCGTCGACCAGGGACGCGCACAGCGCGGCGGTGAAGGTCTTCGTGGACGAGCCGATCGGGAACAGCGTGCGCGAGGTGACGGGGTCACCGTCGTTGCGCCGGCCGAAGCCCTCGGACAGCACCACCTCCCCGTCGCGCACGACCACCAGGGCGCAGCCCGGGACGGCGAAGCGCTCCCGCTCCCGCTCGACGTGCTCCCGGATCCGCTCCACCGCATCGCTCATGCCAGCAGTCTCGCGAGGGGGACGGCTGCCCGCCTCGTACGCCGTCACCACTCCGGCGGGCTCGGCCTGTCCGTGGCGGACATGGTCGTCACCACTGCGGCGGGTGCCGGTGCGCGAAGGGGGCCGCCCGCTCCACCTGAGCCGCCAGCGACACCAGCAGCGGGTCGTCCCCGCGGCGTGCGGCGGTGAGCTGGACGCCGACGGGGAGCCCGTCCGGGGTCACGTGCAGCGGGAGGGACAGCGACG
>SCTD01000457.1 GCA_004299215.1 Frankiales bacterium
CGCAGGCCGCTCAGCCGCAGCTCCACGCCGGCCGACCGGGCCGCCTCGACGAGCGCCTCCCGGTCGACGAACAGCGCCGGGTCGTGCAGCCGCTTCGGCGGCCCTGCCGGGATCCGCTCGCCGACCGTCACGGACGAGAAGCGCCCCCACCAGGTCGCGGCGATCGTGTCGAGCACGAGCGTCCCGCCGGGCCGCAGCACCCGGCAGGCCTCCGTCACCAGCGCGGGCGGGTCGGCCACGTGCTCGAGGATCTCCCCCGCCACCACGACGTCCGCGACCTCGTCCCGGAACGGCAGCCGGGTGACGTCGCCGCGGACCGGCAGGACGCCGTGGGCGCGCGCCTGCGGCAGCGCGGTCGGCGAGAGGTCCAGCCCGACGTGGCGGTGGCCCGTTCCCGCCACGTGCGGCGCGAGCAGCCCGCCGCCGCAGGCGAGGTCGAGCAGCAGGCTGCCCGGCCGTACGGCCGTCGGCACCAGCGCAGCCCGCGCCTCGGCGATCCAGTGCAGCATCGCGAACTGCCCGCGCGGCGCCCACCACTCGTCGGCGAGGTCGTCGTACTGGGCGGGGTCGTTCAGGGGGCGGTGCACCGCCCCACCTTCCCGCGCTGTCCGGGAGACTGCACGGGTGACCCGCGCCGGAGCCCTCGTCCGGGCCTGCCACCCCGAGCCCACCGCGGCGGTCACGACCATCGCCACCGCCCTCGCTGTGTCGGCCGGCATGGGCGGGCGCGCGCTGCTGGTGACCGCGGCCTTCCTGACCGGCCAGCTGTCCGTGGGCTGGAGCAACGACTGGATCGACGCGGCCCGTGACACACGCACCGGGCGAGACGACAAGCCGGTCGCCCGCGGCGAGCTGCCGGTCGAGGTCGTCCGCGCGGCAGCGGTCATCGCGCTCGCGCTGTGCGTCCCGCTCTCGCTCGCCCTCGGCGTCCGCGCCGGCCTGCTGCACCTCGCGGCCGTCGGGGCGGCGTGGTCGTACAACGCCCGGCTGAAGTCGTCGCTGCTGTCGTGGGCGCCGTACGCCCTGGCCTTCGGGGCGGTGCCGTCGATCGTCACGCTGGCGCTGCCGGACCCGGTCGTCGCACCGGCGTGGGCGACGACCGCCGGCGCGCTGCTCGGCGTCGGCGCGCACCTGACCAACGTGCTGCCCGACCTCGAGGAGGACCTCGCGACCGGGGTGCGCGGGCTGCCGCACGTGCTCGGGCCGCGCCGGTCCGCCGCGCTGGCCGCCGTGCTGCTGCTCGCGGCCGCGGGGGTCCTCGCCGTGGGTCCCGGGCAGCCTGGGCCCGTGGTGGCCGGCGCCGTCGGCGTCGCGGCGGCGGTGACGGCGGTCGGGCTCGTGCGGGCGCGGCGGGCCGGCTCGCGGGACGCGTTCCGGGCGGCGATCCTGGTCGCCGCGCTGTGCGTCGGGCTGCTCGTCGCCCGCGGTGCCGCGCTCGCGCCGACCTGAGACACTGGAGCCATGTCCCCGGTACGCGCCCTGGCTGCCACCTGCGCGGCAGCCCTGCTGCTCGCCGGCTGCGGGTCCGGGGGCGCGAGCAGCGCGCCCGCGCCGGCGCCGTCCGCCGAGGCCTTCCACGGCGTGGAACCCGACCCCGTCCCCGAGCGACCCGCCTTCGTCCTGCGCACGACGAGCGGCGAGCGCTACGACTTCCAGGCCGAGACCCGCGGCAGGCCGACCCTCCTCTACTTCGGGTACACGAACTGCCCCGACGAGTGCCCGACGGCGATGGCCGACATCTCGGCGGCGCTCCGCTCGACGCCGGCGGACCTGCGCGACCAGGTGCAGGTGGTCTTCGTGACCACCGACCCGGACCGCGACACCCCGCAGATCCTGCGGGAGTGGCTGGACAAGTTCTCCACCGACTACGTCGGGCTCGTCGGGACCCAGGCCGAGGTCGACCTGGCCCAGCGCAACACCGGTCTGACCCCGGCCAAGAAGGGCGGCGACGTGCCCACGCTGCCGGGTCGCCCGAACGAGCACGTGCACAAGCCGGGTACGGCCCCTCACACCCACGACCGGCCGCTTGGATACGGTGTGGGCCACGCCAACGTGATCTTCGCCTTCGACACCCGGGACCGGCTGCCGGTCCTCTACCCGGGAGGCGTGCGGCCAGCCGACATCGCCGCCGACCTCCCCCTTCTCGCCCAGGGAGACGCCCCGTGAAGACCCGCCGCCTCGCCTCCGGACTGCTCGCCGCCGCGGCCGTCCTGTCGCTCACCGCGTGCGGCGCCGGCCGGGACGCCATCACCTACCAGGAGCGCAACCCCGCGAACGCCGTCGACGCCTCGGCGGACCGGCTGGCGCTCCGCAACGTCGCGGTGGAGCCGCCGTCCTCCGACGAGGGCTACGCGGTGGGCGACGACGCCGTCGTCCGCATCACCGTGACCAACAGCGGCACCGAGGACGACCGCCTCGTCGAGGTGACGTCGTCGGCCGCGCGCGAGGTCGCCGTCCTGGCCCTCGGCGAGGAGCGCGACATGGTCGTCCCGGCGCTCGGCTCGACCGGCAACGCGGTGACCCTGGAGCTGCGCGGCCTGACCCGGCCGCTGCGCCCGTCGGAGTACGTCGACCTGACCCTCCGCTTCGCGGACAACGGCACCGTCGAGCTGGCGGTCCCGGTCGACCTGACCGGGGAGACCGACCGTCCCGTCTACACGGGCGAGCGCTTCGAGGGAGGCCACGAGCCTGCCCTCCAGGCGCCCGCCGGCGGCCACCACGGCGAGGACGAGGCCGAGTAGTCCCCCTCCGGCGGGGCTCCCCGCGGCTGTCGGAGGGCGCGGCTAGCGTCCGCCGCGTGACCGCCGCGACCACCCGCAAGGAACGTCCCACGCACCGCTGCGCGGAGTGCGGCGTCACCGTCGCCAAGTGGGTCGGCCAGTGCCCGCAGTGCCAGGCGTGGGGCTCCATCGCCGAGACGGCGAGCGTCCGCG
>SCTD01000458.1 GCA_004299215.1 Frankiales bacterium
CCTTCGAGCGGGCGCTGCGCCGCGCGCAGGTGCCGATGGCCTACTCCGCCGGCTTCTCCCCGCACCCCAAGATCAGCTGGGTCGGCGCGGCCCCGACCGGCGTCGCGAGCGAGGCGGAGTACGTCGAGATCTCCGTGGCGGAGCGGGTCGACCTGGGCCGGCTCCAGGCGGCGCTGGACGAGAGCCTGCCGGACGGGATCGACATCACCGAGGTGGTGGAGGCCCCCGTCGGGACCAGCCTGCCGGACCGGATCGAGGCCAGCCACTGGCGCATCCTGCTGCCCGGGATCTCCCGGGAGCAGGCGCTCCAGGCGGTCGGTCTCTTCCTCGCCGCGGAGGCGATCCCGGTCGAGCGACTGATGAAGCAGGGCCTGCGCACGCTCGACGCGCGGGCGGCGGTCGTGAGCATGAGCGCGGCCGCGGAGGCGGGCTGTGCGACACTCGACGTGGTCGTACGGCACGTGACGCCTGCTGTCCGACCCGACGACGTCCTCTCCGGACTTCGGTCCGTGGCCGACCTCGCGCCGCCGATGCCCCCTCAGGCAACCCGGCTGGCGCAGGGGCCGCTCACCGAGACCGGCGAGGTCGGCGACCCGCTCGCACCCGACCGCACGATCGCATCCGAGACTGCGGCCGGGGCAACGCGAGCAGGCGCAGACCTCGAGCAGGCAGTCGCCGGCTCTCCGACCTAGGGGAGCACCACAGACTTCTCCCGGCGCCGGTCACACCGGCCGGCGACGGTACGACCCCAGCTGGTCGTTGCGGCAGCGTCACGCAGCGACCGGATCCGGAGAACCGGTGCTCGACGAGCCCACCGAGAACGACAGCACGACCCCCGCAGCGGACGAGGCGCCGGCCAAGGCCCCGCGCCGCCGCCGCGCCACCAAGGCGACCGCCGCCCCCGACCCGGTGGCGGAGGGTACGACCGAGGCCGCCGGCGAGGCTGCTGCCGAGGACGCCCCCGCCCCGAAGAAGGCCGCCAAGAAGGCCCCGGCCAAGAAGGCGGCCCCGCGCAAGAAGCCGGCCAAGAAGGTCGCCGAGCCCGCTGCCGAGGAGCCGCCCGCGGAGGAGGTCCCCCTCACCGAGGAGGAGCTCGCCGCGCAGGCCGCGCTGCTCGAGGCCGAGCCCGTCGCCGAGCCCGTCGCCGAGCCGGTCGAGGAGACCCCCGCGCCCGCCAAGCGCACCCGCGCCCGGCGCGCGACCTCCGTGACCTTCCAGGCTCCGGAGCCGGTGGTCGACGAGCCCGTGGTCGAGGAGACGGCAGAGTCCGACGAGGCGCCCGCGCCCCGCCGTCGCCGCCGCGCCGGGACCGCCGGCGCGGTGTCGCCCAGCGCTCTGATCCCCGAGCTCATCGAGCCGGTCGCCGAGCCGGCCGACGACGAGACCGCCGAGCTGGACGAGGACGACGAGGGCGAGGGCGGCGACCGGCCGCGCCGGCGTCGTCGTGGCCGCCGCGGACGCGGTGCCCGTCGCCCCGAGGGCGAGGGCGGCGAGGAGGCCGACGCCGAGGACGAGAGCGGCGAGGCGACCGCTGGCGAGCAGGCCGAGGAGGCCGAGAACGGCGACGAGGAGGGCGAGAGCGCCAGCGGCACCCGCCGTCGCCGTCGCCGCAGCCGCAGCCGCAGCGGCGGGGGAGGTCTCGCCACCGACGACGACACGACCACCGAGCCGCGCGAGCCGCGCGAGCCGCGCACCCGCAACCGCTCCGGCTCGGGCGCGACCAGCGCGGACGAGGACGGCGTACGCGGCATCACCGGCTCCACCCGCATGGCCGCCAAGCGCGTCCGCCGCCAGGAGGGCCGCGACTCCGGCCGGGGCCGCAAGCCGATCCTGTCCGAGGCCGAGTTCCTCGCCCGGCGCGAGGCGGTCGACCGCACGATGGTCGTCCGCCAGAAGGGCGACCGCACCCAGATCGCCGTGCTCGAGGACGGCATCCTGGTCGAGCACTACGTCACCAAGGCCAGCGCGCAGTCCTACGCCGGCAACGTCTACCTCGGCCGCGTGCAGAACGTGCTCCCGAGCATGGAGGCGGCGTTCGTCGACATCGGCAAGAGCCGCAACGCCGTGCTCTACGCCGGCGAGGTCAACTACAACGCCGCCGCCGGCGGCAAGAACCGCAGCATCGAGTCGGTCCTGAAGTCCGGCCAGGAGGTCCTGGTCCAGGTCAGCAAGGACCCGATCGGCCACAAGGGCGCCCGCCTCACCGGTCAGGTCAGCCTGCCCGGCCGCTACCTGGTCTACGTGCCCGAGGGCACGATGACCGGCATCAGCCGCAAGCTGCCCGAGAACGAGCGCGACCGCCTCAAGAAGATCCTCAAGAAGGTCGTCCCCGAGGGCGCCGGCGTGATCATCCGCACCGCTGCGGAGGGCGCCTCCGAGGAGGAGCTGGCAGCAGACGTACGACGCCTGCAGGCCCAGTGGGAGGTCATCCAGGAGAAGGCCGCCAAGGGCGGCGCTCCGGTGCTGCTGCACGCCGAGCCCGACCTGGTCATCCGGGTCGTCCGTGACGTCTTCAACGAGGACTTCACCAAGCTCGTGGTCCAGGGCGACAGCGAGTGGGACACCATCCGCGACTACGTCGAGTTCGTGGCGCCGGACCTCGCCCCGCGGCTGTCCCGGCACACGTCCGAGAAGGACGTCTTCGCCGAGCACCGGATCGACGAGCAGCTGCTCAAGGCGCTGGACCGCAAGGTCTACCTGCCCTCCGGCGGCTCGCTGGTCATCGACCGCACCGAGGCGATGGTCGTCATCGACGTCAACACCGGCAAGTTCGTCGGCAAGGGCGGCAACCTCGAGGAGACCGTCACCCGCAACAACCTCGAGGCCGCCGAGGAGATCGCCCGCCAGCTCCGGCTGCGTGACGTGGGCGGGATCATCGTCGTGGACTTCATCGACATGGTCCTGGAGTCCAACCGCGACCTCGTCGTGCGCCGCCTCGTCGAGTGCCTCGGCCGCGACCGCACCAAGCACCAGGTCGCCGAGGTGACCTCGCTCGGGCTGGTCCAGATGACGCGCAAGCGCGTCGGGCAGGGCCTGCTCGAGTCCTTCAGCGAGCCGTGCGACGCGTGCAACGGCCGGGGCGTGCACGTGCACAGCGAGCCGGTCGACGAGCGTCGCGGCGGAGGGGACTCCGGTCGCGACCGCGCGCCGAAGCGCAAGCCGATCCCGGCCGACGCCCCCAAGCCCCGCGCGCAGACCGAGCCGGCCGCCGGCGACTCCGACGCGCCGGCCGACGACGACGCCCCCGCGGCGCCGCGCCGCCGCCGGCGTGGCGGTCGTGGTGCCGGCTCGGCCACGGTGCGTCCCGAGGACG
>SCTD01000459.1 GCA_004299215.1 Frankiales bacterium
CTCTCGGCATGAGCGAGAGGCCCGCCGACCAGGACACCCCCGGCACCGCCAGTCACGACCCGGACCGCCCGGCCGCGCTCGGGTGCTCCGCGGGGAGGTCCTCGCTGCGCGGCGACCACCCCGTCGCCATGAACTCCAGCAGCGCGGCCGGGCGGTCCGGGTCGTGACTGGCGGTGCCGGGGGTGTCCTGGTCGGCGGGCCTCTCGCTCATGCCGAGAGGGTAAGCCTCAGCGCCCCTTCCACTCAGGGGTCCGCTTCTGCAGGAACGCGCCGACGCCCTCGGCGGCGTCCTCGGTGGTGTTGAGCAGCGACAGCTGGGCCTGCATGGCCTCGAGCCCGGGGGCGAGCGTGGTCTCCATCGCGGCGTGGAACGCCGCCTTGCCGAGGCGTACGGCCACCGGCGGCTTGCCGGCCAGCGCCGTCACGAGCGCGTCGGTCTCGGCGCGCAGGTCCGCGGCCGGCACGACCCGGGACAGCAACCCCATCTCCAGCGCCTCGCGGGCCGGCACGCGCCGGGCCGACAGCATCATCTCCATCGCCCGCTTGGGACTCACGTGCCGGCCGAGCAGCGCGCTGACCATGAACGGCCAGAGACCGAGGTCGACCTCGGGCAGCCCGAAGGCGGCGTCGTCGGCCGCGATGACCAGGTCGCAGCCGAGGACCAGGCCGACCCCGCCCGCCAGGCAGAGGCCCTGGACGGCGGCGACGACCGGGACCGGGCAGGCCCGCATCGCCAGGACGACCTCGCGCAGCAGCCCGCGCCCCTCGTGCACCTCCAGCCCGGTGGCGTCCGGTGCCATCTGCACCAGGTCGGCGCCCGAGCAGAAGACGCGGTCACCCGCGCTGGTGATGAGCACGACCCGCGCCTCACCCGGCTCCCGGAGAGCCGCCAGCATCGGCCGCAGCACGTCCCCGGACAGCGCGTTGCGCTTGGGCTCGCGGTCGATGTGCAGGCGGAGGACGCCACGCTCGGAGGTGACCTGCAGGTCGCTGTCGGACATGTCGGCGAGACTAGCCACGTGTCTCTCGCCGTCCTCGTGCTGGCCGCCGCCCTGGCGATCGGCTGGGCGCGCGGCGGGAGCCTCGACCGGCTGGGCGGGCTGCCGATGCGGTCCCGCCGGCTGGTCGTCGTCGCGCTCGCCGGCCAGCTCGTCGGCGCCGTCGTGGGGGGTCCGGTCTACCCGGTCGGGCTCGCGGCGTCGGCGCTGCTCGTGGCGTGGTTCCTCGTCCGCAACCGCGGGATCCGGGGCACCGGGCTCGTCGCGCTGGGGCTGGTCGCCAACGCGCTGGTCGTCGTCGCGAACGGCGCGATGCCCGTCTCCGCCGAGGCGGCCGGCCGGGCGGGCGTGGGCATCGGCGACCTGCTCGTCGGCGACGACGGCCGGCACGAGCTGGCGGACCGCGCCACGCGGCTGCGCCCGCTCGGCGACGAGATCCCCGTGCCCCTGCCGCTGCGGCCGGAGGTCGTCAGCATCGGCGACGTGCTCGTCGCCGCCGGGCTCGGTCAGCTCGTGACGCTCGGCATGGTCGCGGGGACGCCGCAGGGGCGGCCCCGCGGTGCGGTGCCGCCCCTGCCGACGTGGACGTCGGCCACTAGGCCGTCGTCGACTCCTTCTTCTGCTTCGACGTCGTCGCGCCCTCGACGACCTTCGCGGACTCGCCCCGAGCCGTCGTGATGGGCACCCGCACCGTGGCCGGCTCGGGCTGGACGACGCCGCGGACGCGCACGTCGAGGAGACCGGCGTCGTACGTCGCCTCGACCTGCTCGGGCGAGACGCCCGGCGGCAGCGCGAACTCCCGGCGGAACTGGCCGTAGCGCAGCTCGCGCACCAGGACGCCCTCGGCCTGCTCGCTGCGCTCGTCGCGCCGCTCGCCGCTGATGATCAGCTTGCCGCGGTCGACCTCGATGGCGACGTCGCGCTCGACGTCGACGCCCGGCAGCTCCACGCGCACCACCACGTCCGCGCCGTCGCGGGCGACCTCGACGGCGGGCACGAAGCCGGCCATCGCCGGCGCCTTCTCACGACCGGCCGCCCAGCCGCGGCGGACCAGCTCGTCGAACTCGCGGTCCATGCGGGCGAGCACGGTGAAGGGATCGAACCTCTGGACCTGCATCGTCGTACCTCCTGCTGCACTGCTCAACTGACTTGAGCGCCCTGCGCTCATGGCCCATTGTGTGCAACCCTGGTGGCCGCCGTCAAGAGGAGGACCACCATGGCCAAGCGAGGACGCAAGCGCCGCGCGCGCAAGAAGAGCGCCGCCAACCACGGCAAGCGCCCGAACGCCTAGCAGCGCACGCCACTGTCTCTAGGGGTGGCGCAGCTGCCAGCCGGCCCAGGCGCTGTCCACCATGGCGGTCAGGTCGTGCCGGGCGGTGAAGCCCAGCCCCTCGCGGATCCGGCGGACGTCGGCGACGATGCGCGCCGGGTCCCCGGGCCGCCGGTCGACGACGTCGGGGGTGGTGTCCCGCCCGGTGACCTCGCCGATCACCCGCAGCACGTCGAGCACGGAGCTGCCCTCGCCGCGGCCAATGTTGTAGGTCGCACCCGTCGCGCCGGACTCGAGCGCGCGCGCCGCCACCCGGTGGGCGTCGGCGATGTCGGCGACGTGCACGTAGTCGCGCACGCAGGTGCCGTCCGGGGTCGGGTAGTCGCCGCCGAACACCCGCGGCCGCCGGCCGGCCTGCAAGCGCTCGAAGACCATCGGGATGAGGTTGAAGACGCCGACGTCGCCGAGCTCGGGCGTGGCCGCGCCCGCGACGTTGAAGTAGCGCAGGTTCAGCACCCGGATCCCGTACGCCCGCTCGCAGTGGCGGAGCAGCCACTCCCCCACCAGCTTGCTCTCGCCGTAGGGCGACAGCGGCGCCGTCCGCGTCTCCTCGTCGACCAGGTCGACGTCGGGCAGGCCGTAGGTCGCGGCGCTCGAGGAGAACACCACCTTGTCCACGCCGGCATCTCGACAGGAGTCGAGCAGGGCGACCAGGCCTTCGACGTTCTCGCGGTAGTAGAGCAGCGGGTCGGCCATCGACTCGCCCACCTGCTTCTTGGCGGCGATGTGCACGACGCCGTCGACCCGGTGCTCGGTGAGCGCGCCCGCGACCAGCCGGCGGTCCAGCACGCTGCCCTGCACGAACGGAGTCCGGGGCGGCACGCGGGAGGCCGCGCCGGTCGACAGGTCGTCCAGCACGACGACCTCCGCCCCGTCGGCGAGCAGGGAGCGGACGACGTGCGCCCCGATGTAGCCGGCGCCACCGGTCACCAGCCAGGTCATGCCGGGAACCCTAGCTACTCGGCGCGGTACTCCACGTTCTCGATCTCCAGGCGCACCTGCTGGATGCGCACCAGCACGCGCTCGCGCAGGTCGGTCGGGGCGGGGTCGCTGCCGCAGCAGCGGGCGACCAGCGACTTGACCGCCTGCTCCAGGCCGTACTGCCGCAGGCACGGCGCGCACTCGTCGAGGTGGATCCGGACGTGCTCGTGGGTGTGCGCGTCGTCCTCGCCGTCGAGGTAGAGGTAGACGGCCTCCAGGACCTCGCTGCAGGGGGTCTCGTGCGGGTCGCCACAGCTCATGAGGTGGCCTCCTCCGTGCCCGTCCCTGCCTTGACCAGGCCCCGCTCCACCGCGTAGTCGGCCAGCAGCACCCGCAGGCCGCGCCGGCCGCGGTGCAGCCGGCTCATGACGGTGCCGATCGGAGTGCCCATGATCTCGGCGATCTCCTTGTAGGCGAAGCCCTCCACGTCGGCGAGGTAGACCGCCATCCGGAAGTCCTCGGGCAGCGCCTGCAGGGCCTCCTTGACGTCGGAGTCCGGGAGGTGGTCCAGCGCCTCCATCTCGGCGCTGCGCAGACCGGTGGAGGTGTGCGCCTCGGCCGCGGCGATCTGCCAGTCGGTGATCTCGTCGGTCGGGCTCTGCTGCGGCTGGCGCTGCTTCTTGCGGTAGGTGTTGATGAACGTGTTCGTGAGGATCCGGTAGAGCCAGGCCTTGAGGTTCGTGCCCTCCTGGAACTGGTGGAACGCCGCGAAGGCCTTGACGAAGGTCTCCTGGACCAGGTCCTCGGCGTCGGCCGGGTTGCGCGTCATGCGCAGCGCCGCGGAGTAGAGCTGGTCGAGGAAGGGCAGCGCGTCACGCTCGAACCGCGCCCGGCGCTGCTCGCTGGTCTCCTCGCTGACCTCGCCCACCTCCGCTCCTCCTCGTCCGGTGGCCTCGATCCGCACGGGGCGGACCACGACCTTCGGCACAGAGGGTACGCGGGCGGCGAGAGAGCCCGCCGGGCCGGGAGCGGCCAGCGGTCCGAGGGCGCTTGCGGTCATCGGCACCTGCACGCTGGCTCGAACGCCGCCGGGTGCGCGGTCTGTTCCCCGCCCGCCTCCTCAGTCGCCACCGACGTACGATCCCGCTCATGGAAGGCCACCACCCCGCGGTCGAGCAGTACCTCGAGACCGTCCTCGAGCTCGAGGAGGCCGGCATCGTCCCCATGCGCGCGCGGATCGTCGAGCGGCTGGGCGTCTCGGCCCCGTCGGTGAGCGAGACGGTCAAGCGGCTCGAGCGGGAGGGCTACCTCACGCTCGACGAGGACCGGGTGCTGCACCTCACCGAGACCGGTCGGGCCTACGCCACCTCGATGCTGCGCAAGCACCGGCTGGCCGAGGTGCTCCTCGTCGACGTGCTCAAGGTGCCGTGGCCGCAGGTGCACGAGGAGGCATGCCGGCTCGAGCACGCCATCAGCGACAGCCTCGAGCGGCACCTGGTGGAGCTGCTCGGCGACCCCGGCACCTGCCCGCACGGCAGCCCCATCCCCGGCTCGGCCAACGTCGTCGAGACCGGGCCGCTGCAGAAGCTCTCGACCGTCCCCGCGGGCGGCTCCTGCGTCGTCCGCCGGATCGACGAGCACCTGCAGACCATGGTCGACCGGATGCAGGAGCTCGAGGACCTGCGGCTGCTCCCCGGCCAGGCGGTCGTCGTCGACGGACCGGACGACGGGCAGGTGCTGCTCAGCGTCGACGGCGTGAGCGTGCGCGTCGACGCCTCGGTCGCGGACGAGGTCTACGTCAGCGTCTGACGCAGCCAGCCGGTCACCACGTCGACGACCTCCTGCCGCACCTCGGCGGCGGTACGACCGTCCTTGCGGCGCACCGCGAAGGCGTGGTCGGCGCCGGCGACGACGTGCACCTCCAGCTGCGGCCCGGCCGCGGGTACGCCGAACGCGTCCCGGCTGCCCTGCACGACGAGCCGCGGCACGCCCGGGGCGAGCAGCTCCGGCAGGCGGGTCCGCTCGGGCCGCGCGGGCGGCGCCAGCGGGAAGGCCAGCGCGAGCACCGCCACGGCCCCGACGGCGTCCGCGGTGCGGCAGGCGACGCGGGCCCCGGCGCTGCGTCCGCCGACCACCAGCGGACCGTCCAACCCCTCGAGGATCGCCGTCCAGGCGAGGTCGAGCCGGACCGGTGCCTCGGCGACCCGCCCGCCTCGTACCCGCCACGGCTGCTCGACGCGCACCACACGCAGCCCGGCGGCCAGCCCGGCGTCCCGCGCGGCCAGCAGGTCGGGCGCGTCGACGCCGCCGCCCGCGCCGTGCCCGAGCACGAGGGTGCCCGTCCCGCCGGCCCCCTCGGTCGTGATGCGGGCGGTCCCGAGGGGCGTCGACAGCAGCTCGACGCGTGGGGTGACAGTCACGCCCGCGAGGGTAGGGACGGCTCGTGCGCACCCCTGATCCGGTGGCGATGACGGCGACGACCCGGGCGGAGCTGGCGAGCGGCCCCCCGCTCGGCACTCCCGTCCCGCCGCCCGACTCGCCGTACTGGCTCTTCTACGACGAGGTCGCCGCCGCGCAGGTGGCCCAGTGGCTGCCGGCCGAACCGAGCCGGGTGCTCGACGTGTCCGGCGGCCGGCGGTTCGCCAGCCAGGTCGCCGCGGCCGGTCACGCGGTGGTGCACGTCCTGACGGATGCGACGGACCGTGCTCCCGGCCCGGACGGCCTGCTGCTGCCCGTGGTGGCCGACACCCGCTCGCTCGACTGGCTGCAGGCCGAGTCGGTCGACCTGGTGCTCGCCGAGTCCCGAGC
>SCTD01000046.1 GCA_004299215.1 Frankiales bacterium
GCAGCGCCGTCGGCGTCGGCGCGCCCGGCGAGAAGGACTTCATCAAGCGCGTCATCGGCGTGCCGGGGGACCGGGTCGCCTGCTGCGTCGACGGCAAGGTGACCGTGCAGCCCGAGGGGGCCGACCGGCCGATCGTGCTCGACGAGCCCTACGTCTTCGAGGACGACCGCCAGCCGTTCTGCGCGGCGGGTCCCGGCGAGAGCAACTGCCCCGAGGGCGCCGAGGGCGTGCTCGTCCCGGAGGGCCGGCTCTGGGTGATGGGCGACCACCGTGGCAGCTCCAGCGACTCGCGCGCCCACATCGACAACGCCGACCAGGGGACCGTCCCGCAGGACAAGGTCATCGGCCGGGCGTTCGTCATCGTCTGGCCGCTCGACCGCGTCTCCGTCCTGTCGGTCCCGGAGACCTTCACCTCGGCGCTCGGTCCGGCCATGACGGCGACGCCGTACGCCCTGGGCCTGGTCGGCGCGCTGCCGATCGTGCTGCTCCGTCGCCGCCTCCGCCTCCGCTCGCGCAAGTAGTGTCGGGACCGTCATGACGGTCCCTCTCGAGCGCCGTGCCGCGCGCGTCCTGCTGGTGGACGGCGAGGGCCGGATCCTGCTGCAGAACTGCTGCGACCCGAGCGACCCGTCGGCCGGCAGCTGGTGGAACACCATGGGCGGCGGGATCGACGCGGGGGAGTCGCCGTCGGAGGCGGCCGCGCGCGAGCTCGCTGAGGAGACCGGCCTGCAGGTCGCGGTCGAGCAGCTCGGCGAGGTCGTGCACCGGCGGCTGACCGAGTTCCCGTTCGGCGGCGACCACTACCGGCAGAGCGAGCACTACTTCCTGCTCCGCACCGACGCCTTCGACGCCGCGCCCACCGCGCACAGCGACCTGGAGATGGTCGCGGTGCTGGGCATGCGGTGGTGGACCGTCGAGGAGCTGCGTGGCACCTCCGAGCGGGTCTACCCCGAGGAGCTGATCGAGGTCCTGGAGCGGCTGGCGTGAGGGCGCCGCGTCCGGTCGTGCGGTCCGAGAACGGGCTCTGGGCGCTGGAGCGCGTGCTGCAGCGCAGCGGCTTCCGGCACGTCGCCGGCGCGGACGAGGCCGGTCGAGGTGCCTGCGCCGGACCGCTCGTCGTGGCGGCCGTGGTGCTCCCCGAGGGCAGGCGCGGCGAGGTCCCCGGACTCGCCGACTCCAAGCTGCTGACCGAGGCCGCGCGGGAGCAGGCGTACGACCAGGTCGTCCGGCGCGCCCTGTCCTGGTCGGTGGTGGTCGTCCCGTCGGCCGACGTGGACCGCTGTGGGCTGCACGTCATGAACGTGCGGGCGATGCGCCAGGCGGTGCTCCGCCTCGACCCCTGCCCGTCCTACGTCCTCACCGACGGCTTCGCCATCGGCGGCATGCCGGCGCCGGCGCTCGCGGTGTGGAAGGGCGACCGGGTGGCCGCCTGCGTCGCGGCGGCCTCGGTCGTCGCGAAGGTGACCCGGGACCGGATCATGCGCGAGCTGCACGAGCGCTTCCCGGAGTACGACTTCGCGCAGCACAAGGGGTACATCACGCCCGAGCACACGGCCGCGCTGCAGGAGCACGGGCCGTGCCCGCAGCACCGGTTCTCCTACGTCAACGTCCGCGCCGCCGTCGCGTCGCAACCGCGCGCCGGGCAGCGGCTGAGGTTGGATGACCCCGTGGGTGTCGCGTCGTGAGTGCGGAAGAGCTCGAGAAGTACGAGACCGAGATGGAGCTGCAGCTCTACCGGGAGTACCGCGACATCGTCCGGCAGTTCGACTTCGTGGTCGAGACCGAGCGCCGCTTCTACCTCGCGAACGCCGTCGACGTGCAGCCGCGCACCAGCGACGGCGAGGTCTGGTTCGAGCTGACGCTCACCGACGCCTGGGTCTGGGACATGTACCGGCCGGCGCGCTTCGTGAAGTCGGTTCGGGTGCTGACCTTCAAGGACGTCAACGTCGAGAAGCTCGAGAAGCCCGACCTGGAGATGCCCGGGGGTCGGCCGCCGTTCGAGGGGTAGGGATCTTCCCATGACGACTCCCACCCCCAACACGCCCGAGGACGAGAGCGGCACCGGACCGGTGACCCTCGGGGACCGGACCTCCCCGGAGGGCAGCCCCGGCTCCAACCAGGCCAAGACCGAGCCGATGCCGCCGTCCGGCTCGCACCAGGAGCCGCTCGTGCCGCCGGAGCTCGGCGACATGAACGTCGGTGCCGGCGACCCGCAGGCACCCAGCCACCCGGCGCTGGTCGCGCCTGTCGTCGCGCCGTCGCCCGCGACCGCCACCGGGTCGTCGACACCTGAAGGGACGGCGCAGCGCGCCCCGGGGTCGCTCGGCAGCACCCCGTCCGGGGAGCAGGTCGAGACCGACCTGGCGGCGAGCGCCGTGGCCATGTCACCTGCTGCCGACCCGGAGCCCGGTGATGCGCCGGGCAGCAGCGAGGAGCAGGACGTCGTGCGGGGCGCCCGGACCCCCGAGGCCTGACCGGCGCGTC
The DNA here is from genome assembly GCA_004299215.1 of Frankiales bacterium. Classification (GTDB taxonomy): domain Bacteria; phylum Actinomycetota; class Actinomycetes; order Mycobacteriales; family SCTD01; genus SCTD01. The sequence continues at coordinate 2,485 of SCTD01000046.1, forward strand.
GTCCACAGGATCGTCCGGGGCGGTGGCTGAGGGCTGCTCCTGCCCGCAGGGTCGGCGGCATGACGACACCTCCTCGTACGAAGATCCTCGGCGCGTGGGGCGAGCAGCTCGCCGCCGACCACCTCGTCGCCTCCGGGCTCGAGGTGCTCGCCCGCAACTGGCGCTGCCCCGAGGGCGAGCTCGACCTGGTCGCCCGGGAGGCCGACGGCACCGTGGTCTTCGTCGAGGTCAAGACCCGGGCCGGCGTCGGCTTCGGCGCGCCGGCGGAGGCGGTCGGGCGGGCCAAGGCGCGCAAGCTGCGGACCCTCGCCTGCCGGTGGCTGCTGGAGAACCGCCCACCGGGTGCCACGGAGCTCCGCTTCGACGTGATCGGCGTGGTCCGGCTGCCCGGAGCCGTGCCGGAGCTCACCCACCTGCGCGCCGCGTTCTGACGGATTCTCGAGCGCGTCCCACGTCGGCCGGTGCACTCTTCAGGCCGACCTGAGGGGGAGACATGACCGGCTCGCACACCGTGCTCGACAGCGGCACCGTGCGCCTGGAGTTCACGACGACGACGCCGGAGCTGCACGAGATGCGCGCGACGTACGCGCCCTGGAGCCCGCTCCCGCCCGCGCACCTGCACCCGGCGCAGACCGAGCGCTTCGCCGTGCACGAGGGGGAGCTGCTCTTCCTCGTCGACGGGGTCGAGAGCACGGTCGGCGCCGGTGAGGTGATCGAGGTGCCCCCCGGAGCCGTGCACCAGGTGTGCAACCCCGGTGACGTGCCTGCGGTCGCGACGTGGCAGACCCGGCCGGCGCTGCGCAGCGCCGAGTTCCACTGCGCGATCGCCGCTGCCCGCGAGAGCGGCGACCTCGCGCAGCTGCTGGGCGTCGTCGAGGAGTACTCCGACGTGTTCGTCCTGGCGCCGCAGCCTGTGGATCCCTGAGCACGCGTCCACAGACCTGTCGCGGGCCCTGCCGCCGCGACCGCCCGCCCGGCACCGTCGCCGGCCGGAGGTGATGTCCCGTGGCGCTTGCTCGGGCGTACGCAGTGGGGCTGGTCGGCCTGGACGGGCACGTCGTGGAGGTCGAGGCCGACCTGGCCCAGGGGCTGCCCGGCCTGACGGTGATCGGGCTGCCCGACGCGTCGCTGGCCGAGGCCCGTGACCGGGTCAGGTCGGCGGTGGTCAACAGCGGTCAGGCCTGGCCGCAGAAGCGGATCACGCTGGCCCTGTCCCCGGCGTCCCTGCCGAAGCGCGGCAGCGGCTTCGACCTGGCGCTCGCCGCGGCCGTGCTCGCCGCCGCGCAGGCGCTGCCTGCGGGCGCGCTGCAGGGCCGGGTGCTGCTCGGCGAGCTGGGGCTCGACGGCCGGGTGCGTCCGATCCCCGGCGTGCTGCCCGCGGTGCTCACCGCCTCGGAGGCCGGCATCCACCGCGTCGTGGTGCCGCTCGAGAACCTCGCCGAGGCGCGCCTGGTGCCCGATGTGGACGCCCGGGGGGTGGGGTCGCTGCGGGACCTGGTCCGGCTGCTGACGGGGGAGGAGTACGACGAGGTCGAGCCGGTGCGCGTCCTCCCCGAGCCCGGGACCGACGGGCCGGACATGCTCGACGTGGCGGGCCAGGTCGTCGGCCGCACCGCGGTCGAGGTCGCGGCGGCCGGCGGTCACCACGCCCTGCTGCTCGGGCCGCCGGGCAGCGGCAAGACCATGCTCGCCGAGCGGATGCCCGGGCTGCTGCCGGCGCTCGACCGGAAGGCCGCGCTGGAGGTGACCGCCGTCCACTCGGTGGCCTCCGCGCTGCCGCGTGACCAGCCGCTCGTCACCCGCCCGCCGTTCCAGGCCCCGCACCACACGGCGACGATCGCCTCGATCGTCGGCGGGGGAGCCGGCATCGCCCGGCCGGGAGCCGCGAGCCTGGCCCATCGGGGGGTGCTCTTCCTCGACGAGGCGCCGGAGTTCTCGCCGCGCGCGCTCGACGCGCTGCGCCAGCCGCTGGAGAGCGGCCGGCTGTCGATCACCCGGGTCGGCGGGACCGCCACCTACCCGGCCAGCTTCACGCTGCTGCTGGCGGCGAACTACTGCCCGTGCGCCAAGCCG
>SCTD01000460.1 GCA_004299215.1 Frankiales bacterium
GACGCTCTTCCGATCTTCGTGCTCGGCATCACCGAGGCGGCCAACGCCGGCGACGAGGACGGCGTGCGCGCCCAGGCCGAGTCGCTGCTGCAGCTCGTGGAGCGGCAGGTCACCGACGAGGAGCTGTCGGCCGAGCAGGCCGACCGGCTGCGGGCGCTGGTCGAGCAGGTGCGCACCGGCGCCGACCTGCTCGACGAGGAGCTGCAGGCGCGGCTGCAGGCCGAGGCGGACGCCGCGCGGCTGCAGCAGGAGCGGGACGAGGCCCAGCGGCTGCTCGAGGAGGAGCGTCGCAGGGCCGAGGAGCCCAGGGGCAAGGGCGACAAGGGCGACGGCGACCGGGGCGACGACGACAAGGGCGGCAAGGGCGACAAGGACGACGACTGACCCCTTGCGTCCTGCTCAGAGGAGCCCCACAGGCTGACCCCTGCATGACGCAACAGCTCATCCAGGGGCAGGCAGGCCCAGGACCCTCGCCACGAACTCCAGCTCGGCCCGCATCTGGCGCACCCGCTCGTCCACGACCAGCGACCCGTGGCCGGCGTCGAAGCGGTAGACCTCGACGTCCTTGCCCAGCGAGGCAGCCGCAGCGATCCAGTTGTCGATCTGCCGGATCGGGCAGCGCGGGTCGTTCGCGCCGGCGAGCAGCAGCACCGGAGCGCGCACCTTGTCGACGTGCGTGATCGGTGAGCTGCGCTCGTAGCGGTCGGGGACCTCCTCGGGCGAGCCCCCGAACAGCGACCGGTCGAAGGCGCGCAGCGGCTCCATCTCGTCCTCGTACGCCGCGAGGTAGTCCGCGACCGGCACGGCCGCCACGCCGGCGGCCCAGCGCTCCGGCTGCACGCCCAGCCCGAGCAGGGTGAGGTAGCCGCCCCAGGACCCGCCGGCGATGACGCACCGCTCCGGGTCGGCCAGCCCTGACGACACCGCCCAGTCCATGACCGCGGCGACGTCCTCGAGCTCGGTCAGGCCGGGCCGCCCGGTGATCGCGTCGCGCCAGGCGGCGCCGTAGCCGGTGGAGCCGCGGTAGTTGACGTGCACGACCGCGCAGCCGAGGTCGACGTACGCCGCGCGGTCCGAGGCGAAGCTGTCGCTGTCGTGCCAGGTCGGTCCACCGTGCACGAGGAACACGGTCGGGAACGGCCCCTCGCCCGGGGGAGTCGCGACGAGCGCGTGCACGGTGCCGCCCGGCCCGTCGACGAAGGCGTCGGTGACGTCGACGCTGCCCGGCGCCGGCTCGCCCGGGGCGGTGAGCACCACGTCGCCGGTGGTCGACCGGATGACCGTGGGCGAGGCGGCCGAGGACCAGGAGAACTCCACCGACCCGTCCGGCCGGGGCGTCGCCCCGCTGATCGTGCCGGGCGGCGTCGGCAGGTCGGTGATCGTGCCGTCGAGGGCGACCCGGTGCAGGGTCGAGCGGCCGCGCGCCTCGGCGCGGACCAGCAGGGCGGAGCCGTCGCAGTACCAGACCGCGTCGAGGTCGCCCTCCAGCCCGGACAGGTCCGGGTGCACCTCCAGCCCGGTGCGCGGGTCCACGACGAACGGCAGCGGCCGGCCGGAGCGCTCGTGCGCCGCGAGCAGCCGGCCGTCGCCGCGTACGGGGGAGAAGCCGACCGCGGACAGCCCGAGCCCCTCGCCGTCCCAGCGCTCCCAGACGACCTGCCCATCGAGCGTCAGCACCCGCAGCGCCCGGTGCCGGGAGTCGCCGTGCTCGGAGTGCTCGATCGCGACGAGGTCCTCGTCGCGGGACAGCCCGGCCAGGTCGGCGTCGTGCTCGCTGGCGTAGAGGACGCGGGTGGTCCCGTCGCGGAGCACGTGGATGCTCGTGCCGTCGTCGGTGGAGCAGCCGACGGCCACCACGTCGTACCCGATCGCGAGACCGGCCGGGTAGGCGGCCGGCACCCCGGGCGTGGCCTCGACGTCCTCCCCGCCCTCGAACGGCTGCCGCTTCCAGCTGCCGAACTCGTCGCCGTCGGTGTCGTCGAACCACCACACCTGCTCCCCGTCGGGGGACAGCGCCCCGTCGCTGGTGCCGTGGGCGCGGTCGGTCACCTGCCGGGTCGTGCTCGCCTGGCGGTCCCAGGCGTAGAGCTCGAAGGTGCCGGTCGGGTTGGACACGTAGAGGCAGCGGTGAGGGGCGTCGTCGGCCCAGTCCGGCAGGGACACGCGGGTGGCGCGGAAGCGCTGCTCCCAGAGGGGGGTCTCGGTCACCCGCCGAGTCTGCCCCCCGGGCCCCGAACAGCAGCGAAGGGCACCGGCGACGCGCGCCGATGCCCTTCTCGGGACCGCTGGGCCTCCTCGCGGAGGGCCGTTGTCGGGGTGACAGGATTTGAACCTGCGACCTCTGCGTCCCGAACGCAGCGCGCTACCAAGCTGCGCCACACCCCGGATCTGTTGCGCCGCAGAGACTACCGGACGCCTGGCTCAGCTGCCGCCCTGGACCAGCTCGAGCAGGGTCGCCTCGGGCCGGCAGCAGAACCGGACAGGCAGGTACGGCGAGCAGCCCAGCCCCGCGCTCACGTGCAGCCAGCCGCCCTCGCCCCGGGTCAGCCCGCGGGCGCGCGAGCGCTGCAGGTCGCAGTTCGTCACCAGCGGGCCGAGCCCCGGGACGCGCACCTGGCCGCCGTGGGTGTGCCCGGCCAGCACCATCGCGTGGCCGTCCTGCTCGAAGGCCCGCAGCAGGGCGCGCTTCGGGGTGTGGGTGACCCCGAGGCCGAACCCGTCGACCCGGCCGGCCACCCGGGGGTAGCGGTCGCGGCGCAGGTGGGCGTCGTCGGTGCCGGTGAGCACCACGGGGCGGCCCGCCACCTGGAGCTCGACCCGCTCGTGCGTGAGGTCGGTCCACCCCTTCTCGACGAGCATCGCGGCGGCGCGCGCCCAGGGCAGGTCCGGCACGCGGCGGCGCGGACCGGCTCCCGTGAGGTAGCTCGACAGGGAGGGCCGCACCGGCGAGTAGTAGTCGTTGTTCCCGGGGACGAAGACGCCGGGGATCCCGTCGGCCGTCAGCGCGCCCAGCGTGTCGGCGAGCGCGTCCAGCGCATCGGCCGACGACAGGTGGTCACCCGTGGACACGACCAGGTCGGCCTCGAGGGCGGCCAGGCCGCGAACCCAGGCGGCCTTGCGGCGCTGGCGCGGCAGCAGGTGCAGGTCGCTCAGGTGCAGCACCCGCAGCGGCGCCCAGCCGCTCGGCAGCACCGGCACGGTGCACCGCCGCAGCACCGGTAGGTGCGGCTCCACCAGCGCCCAGCCCGTGACCGCGGCGCCGAGGGCGACCCCGGTGGTGCCGAGGCGGGGGAGCAGCACCGGGCCACCCTAGGACTCCCGCGTAGCCTCGGGCCATGGGCGAGCTCAAGGACCGGCTGCAGACCGACCTCACCGAGTCGATGAAGGCGCGTGACGAGCTGCGTACCGCCACCCTGCGCATGGTGCTGACCGCGATCGGGACCGAGGAGGTCGCCGGCAGGTCGGCCCGCGTGCTCACCGGTGACGAGGAGCTGAAGGTCCTCGCGCGCGAGGCGAAGAAGCGACGCGAGGCAGCCGAGGCGTTCCGGTCCGGCGGCGCCGAGGACCGCGCGGCGCGCGAGCTCGCGGAGGAGGAGGTCCTCTCGACCTACCTGCCCGCGCAGCTGTCCGACGCCGAGCTCGCGGAGCTCGTCGCGGCGGCCGTGGCGGAGTCCGGCGCGCAGGGCCCGCAGGCCATGGGCGCGGTCATGAAGGTCGTCAACCCCCGGGTCGCCGGCCGTGCCGACGGCGGCCGGGTCGCTGCAGCGGTGCGAGCAGCGCTCGCCGGCTGACAGCGGTCAGCCGTTCCCCCGGCCGTTGCCGTTCCCCCGGCCGTTGTTGCCGGCGGCGGTCGTGCCTTCTGTCGGCTCCGTCGGCGCTGCCGGCTCTGCCGGCGGGGGCGCCGGCTCCTGCGCCGGTGACGGCGGCGGGGCGACCCGCTCGCGGCCGTTCGACACGAAGATCGTCACCGTCGCGCCGACCCGGACGGTGCGGCCCGCACGCGGCGAGGTGTAGGCGACGTCCCCGCGCCGGATCGGCGCGGCCGAGACCCGCCCGCCGTCGCGGATGCCGAAGCCGGCGTCCGTGAGCACCTGGCGCGCCTCGTCGTACGACAGCCCGCGCACGTCGGGGACCTCGGCCTCCTGGCCGCGCACGACGTCGCGGTCGGGCGCCGCGAACCGCTCCACGGGCACGTCGCGCAGCGCCCGGCTCATGGTGGCCCGCCAGATGCGCGCGGGCAGGGTGCCGCCGTAGACCTGGTTGTAGTAGCGGCCGTTGATGGTGACCCGGCGCATCTCCTTCACCGCACGCCCGGGCGCGCCCGGGTCGCCGACCCAGACCGCGGTCGAGAGCTGCGGCGTGAAGCCCACGAACCACGCGGCCTTCGAGCCGTTCGTCGTGCCGGTCTTGCCTGCGGCGGGCCGGCCGAGGG
>SCTD01000461.1 GCA_004299215.1 Frankiales bacterium
CGACGAGGAACACGAGCCGGTACTTGCCGATCTGGACCTCGTCGCCACCGGCGAGGCCGGCCGCGTCGATCCGCTCCCGGTTGAGATAGGTCCCGTTCAGGCTGCCGACGTCACGGACGACGAAGCCGCCACCCTCGCGCGCGAACTCGGCGTGCCGACGGGAGACCGTCACGTCGTCGAGGAAGATGTCGGACTCGGGGTGCCGGCCCGCGGTCGTGACCTCCGCGTCCAGCAGGAACCGGCTGCCGGCGTTCGGCCCGCGCTTGACGACGAGCAGCGCGCTGCCCGGCGGGAGCGCCTCGGCCTGGGCGGCGTCGGGACCGGCCTCGGGGGCCGCCGGGGCGCCGTCGCCCTCGAGCGCGCCCTCCAGGGCGGACAGCGAGATGGTCGAGGTGGTCTCGACCGCGCTCGCACCCTCGGAGCCGCGTGCGAGGGCCGCCCCGCAACGGGCGCAGAACCGGCTGCCCTCGACGTTCTGATGGCCGCACTGGGTGCAGAACACGGTGTCGCCCGCCTCCGAGGTCACTCGTCGCGGGCCGGGGCCCGCCGGACCCGCGGCGCGGACCCGTACTGCGGCGGGCGGACCGAAGGCCCGCCCGGAAGCGCGAACCTAGTCGTGCCGCGCGTCGAGGGTCAACCGCGCGTCGACGCCCGATCGGGCCGCACTCTCGACCTCAGGTGCAGACCGCGTGACCGGCTCCGACGCCGTCGGTCAGGACGCGGCGTCGGTGAGCGCCGTGTACGCGTCGGCGTCCAGCATGACGTCGGCCGCGAGCGCCGCCTCCACGCCGTCGGCAGGACGCAGCTCGACCATCCAGCCGTCGCCGAGCGGGTCGGAGTTGACCAGCTCCGGGGCGGTCTCGAGCTGGTCGTTGCGGGCCGTGACGGTGCCGGCCACCGGGGCGTAGACGTCCGAGACCGACTTGGTGCTCTCCACCTCGCCGAAGGACTCCCCGGCGCTCACCTCCGCGCCGACGGCCGGCAGCGTCACGAAGACGATGTCACCGAGCGCCTCCTGGGCGTAGGCCGTGATGCCGATCCGGAGCACGGCGTCGTCGCCGGAGCCGACGACGGCGATCCACTCGTGCTCAGCGGTGTACTTCAGCTCCACGGCGGAGGCCTTCTCTCGTTCGCGTGCGGCGGCCGGCAGCGGTCGCTCCCGGTCAGTCCCCGTCCTCCGGGGCGGGGCGAGCGTAACGAGGCTCCTTCAGCACTCGCAAGGCGTCCACCGTGACCTCGTCCCGCTGCTCCACCAGGGCCGAGCCGTTGCGCTGCTCCACGTTGTCGACGACACCGCCGGGGATGCCGACGGCGGACGCCAGGGTGTCCGAGTCCCCCACCACCACGAACCGGTACGGCGCGTAGAGCTGCACGCCGTCGACGACGATCCCGCCCTCGTCGCCCTGCACCAGGGCGGTGGAGGCGACCACGCGGACCCGGTCGCCGGCGGACGCCTGCGCCGCGTCGACGCTGAGGTCGACCGGTCCCTCGAGCTGGATCGCCTCCGCGCCGGCGGCGCGCAGCTCCTCGAGGGCGTCGAGCAGGACGTCGGGGCCGATCCGGTCCTCGGGATCGGTGATGGTGAGGAGCAGCCCGGGACCCCTCGCCGGCACGGTCCCGGCGAGCACCCCGAGCAGCTGCGCCCGGCGGCGCGCCTCGGCGAGCGCCGCCTCGCTCCGGTCCCCGCCGGTGCTCAGCTCGGCCCGGGCCTGGTTCAGCGCGGAGACCTCGGCCCGCAGCCGGTCGTTGCGGTTGGCCAGCTCGTCCAGGATCTGCACGAGGTCCTCCTGCCGCGCCGCCGCGAGCGGACCGTCCTCCTGGGTCGCGCGGACCTGGACGACGGCGGCGAAGCCCAGCACGGCGAGCAGGGCCGCCACGGCGAGGTCGACCCGGCGCAGCCGCGGCGCCAGGAGCCGCCGCCATCCCCGGGTCGGCTCGGTCATGCGTGGAACACCCGGCGCCGGATGGCTGCCGCGTTGCTGAAGATGCGGATCCCGAGCACGACGACGACGCCGGTCGAGAGCTGACCGCCGACGCCCAGCTGGTCGCCCAGGAAGACGACCAGCCCGGCGACGAGGACGTTGCTCACGAAGGAGACGACGAAGACGCGGTCGTCGAAGATCCCCTCGAGCTGGGCCCGGATCGCGCCGAAGACGGCGTCGAGCGCGGCCACGACCGCGATGGGGAGGTACGGCTGGAGCGCCCCGGGCACGGTCGGCTCCAGGACCAGCCCGAGGACGACGCCGACGACCAGGGCCAGGGCGGGGATCACGAGCGCTCCTCGACGGGCTGTGCGGTGCGGAGGTCGGGTGCGCTCGCGCCGGGCAGCGTGAGCGACTCGGCCCGGGCGACGTCGAGCCGCAACCCGTAGAGCGAGACGTACGTCTGCAGCCGCCGCCCGGCGGGTCCGTCCAGGAGCTCCAGCTCGAGGTCGCTGGGCCGGCCGATGGCGCGGACGACGTACGGCGGGGACAGCAGCTGGAAGTCGACGAGGACGGCGTCGCCGGCGCTGCGGATGGCGGTCAGCGCCGCCAGGCGCACGTCGTTGACGCTGATCGCCTCCGCGCCGGCGGCCCACAGCCCGTTGACGAGGTCCTGCAGGTCGCGATCCTGCACCCGGCCGTCGGCCGGGGTGCCGCCGCGCAGCGGGTCCTCCCCCACGTCGCCGGGCGGCGCGTCGTCGAGCCGGACCACCAGGCCGGGCCCCTCGACCGGCAGGGTGGCGCTGGCCAGCCCGAGCGCCAGCAGCTGCTGGGCCATCGAGCGGCCCGCGACGTCCGCTCCGAGCAGCGCGCTCTGCGTGGCCTCGACCTCGGCGCGCAGCTGCGCCGCCGTCGCCGCCAGCCGATCGGTCTCGGCCGCGCGCTCCCGCACCTGCGCTGCGAGCTCGGCCCGGAGACCGGTGCTCGCGTCCTGGCGCGCG
>SCTD01000462.1 GCA_004299215.1 Frankiales bacterium
CCGGATGCTCGTCGTGGACCCGTCCGCTCGCGGTGGCGGCACCGGCCAGGCCCTGGTGCAGGCCTGCCTCGACCGGGCGCGCGCTGACGGCTGCACGATGGTGCGGCTGTCCTCCCAGGAGGTGATGAGGGCGGCTCACACGATCTACGAGCGGCTCGGCTTCGTCCGCACGCCGAGCTTCGACTGGCACCCGATCCCGGGACTGCTGCTGCTCGCGTACGCGCTGCCGCTCGCGCCGTGGTGCGGGCACTGCGGCGAGGAGCTCACGCCCGAAGGGCACGCCGCCTGCCGGCGGATGGCCGAGCTGGACCCGCCGCGCTACTGCCCGCACTGCCGGCGGCGGATGGTCGTGCAGGTGACGCCCACCGGCTGGTCGGCCCGCTGCGTCGAGCACGGCACCCGCACGGGCTAGCTCAGGCGACCAGGCCGAGGCGGCGCAGCTCGACGGTGAGGTCGTGCGGACTCGTGGACGCCGCGAGCGCGGCCTCCATCGTGATGACGCCGTCGCGGATGAACGAGACCAGGTGCTGGTCGAAGGTCTGCATCCCGTAGTAGGTGCCCTCGGCGATCAGCTGCGGGATGGTCGAGGTCTTGTCGGGGTCGGCGATGGCGTCGGCGATGCGGCCGGTGTTGACGGCGACCTCCATGACCACGCAACGGCCCTCACCGTCGGCGCGGGGCACCAGGCGCTGGCAGATGATGCCGCGCAGCGAGCCGGCCAGCGCGAGCCGGACCTGCTTCTGCTCGTGCGGCGGGAAGAAGTCGATGACCCGGTTGATCGTCTCGGCGGCGTCCGTGGTGTGCAGCGTCGACATGACGAAGTGCCCGGTCTCGGCGGCGGCCAGACCCGCCTTCACCGTCTCGTGGTCGCGCATCTCGCCGACCAGGATGACGTCGGGGTCCTGGCGCATCGCCGCGCGCATGGCGGTGACGAAGTCCTCGGTGTCGACCCGCACCTCGCGCTGGTTGACCATCGCCATCTTGTCGAAGTGCAGCACCTCGATCGGGTCCTCGATCGTGACGACGTGCACCTCCTTGTTGGCGTTGATGTGGTCGATCATCCCGGCGAGGGTGGTCGTCTTGCCGGATCCGGTCGGGCCGGTGACCAGCACCAGGCCGCGCGGCTCCATCGCCAGCGAGGCGAGCACGGGCGGCAGGCCGAGCTCGGTCAGCGGGATCGCGCCGACGCTCACGCGGCGGAAGACCAGGCCGCAGGAGCCGCGGGAGCGGAACGCGTTCACGCGGAAGCGGCCGACCCCGCTCAGCGAGTAGGCGAAGTCGGCCTCGTTGCTCTTGTGGAACTCCTCGACGAGGTCCTCGCGGAGCACCTCGTTCACCATCTGCTCGGTGTCGCCCGCGGTGAGGTCGCGGGTCTGGAGCTTGCGCAGCTTGCCGTCGATGCGCACCCGAGGCGGCGAGCCGACCTTGCAGTGCAGGTCGGAACCGCCGCACTCGACCAGAGCGCGCAGGAAGGGCTCGATGGAGGTCGTCACGTTGTCCTCTTCGGCGCACGACCACGCGGGCTGTAGCCGCCCGTCCGGCCTACTCCAGCACGGCCAGCACGTCGCCCTCCCGCACCAGCGCACCCTCGGCCACCGGCAGGGAGGCGACCCGGCCGGCGGTCTCGGCCAGCACCGGGATCTCCATCTTCATCGACTCGAGGACGAGCAGGACGTCGTCCGGGGCGACGGCGTCGCCCTCGGACGCGACGACCTTCCAGACGGTGGCGGCCATCTCGGCGCGGATCTGCGGCATCGCCGGACCCTAGCGGGACCGGCCCCCTCTCCGATACTGTCGGCCGAACAAGAACACGTTCTAGTCAGGAGCCCGCATGCACCTCGCCCACACGGACGAGCAGGAGCAGCTCCGCCGCGACCTGCGCGACTACTACGCCGAGCTGCTCGACCCGGACACCCGGGAGCGGCTGGCGGACCACGCGACGTACGACGCGACGATGCGCGGCGTCGTCAAGCAGATGGCGGCCGACGGCTGGCTGGGGATCGGCTGGCCGACCGAGTGGGGCGGCCAGGGCCGCGGGCACCTGGACCAGTGGATCTTCTTCGACGAGTCGATGCGCGCGGGCGCACCGGTGCCGATGCTGACCATCAACACGGTCGGCCCGACGCTGATGCAGCACGGCACCCAGGAGCAGAAGGAGCGCTTCCTGCCGGCCATCCTGCGCGGCGAGATCCACTTCTGCATCGGCTACAGCGAGGCGGACGCCGGCACCGACCTGGCGGCCCTCTCCACCCGTGGCGTGGTCGACGGCGACGAGCTGGTCATCAACGGCACCAAGCTGTGGACGTCGTACGGCGACACCGCCGACTACTGCTGGCTGGCGGTGCGCACCGACCCCGAGGTGAAGAAGCACCGCGGCCTGTCGATCGTCGTCGTCCCGATGGACACCCCCGGCATCACGCCGCGGCCGCTCGACCTCGTCGGCGAGCACCCGATCTGCGAGGTGCACTACGAGGACGTCCGGGTGCCGCTGGCCAACGTCATCGGCGGGCTCAACCAGGGCTGGACGCTCATCACCGGCCAGCTCAACCACGAGCGCGTCACGCTCTGCACCCCCGGCATGGTCGACAAGGCGCTCACCGAGGTGCGCCGCTGGGCGCAGGAGACCCGGCTGCCCGACGGCCGCCGGGTGATCGACCAGGAGTGGGTGCAGCTCAACCTCGCCCGGGTCCACGCGGGGTTCGAGTTCCTCCGGCTGCAGAACTGGAAGGTGGCCTGGGACGCCGAGCGCGGCGTGCTCGCCGTCGAGGACGCCAGCACCACCAAGGTCTTCGGCACCGAGCACAACCTCGACGCCTGCCGGCTGCTGATGGAGGTCGTCGGGCCGTCGGCGTACCTCAAGAAGGGCTCGCTCGGTGCGGTGCTGGCCGCCCGGCTCGAGCAGATGTACCGCTCCCTGGTGATCCTCACCTTCGGCGGCGGCGTCAACGAGGTCCAGCGCGACCTCATCACCGTCTTCGGGCTCGGCATGCCCATGGCCAAGAGGTAGGGACCGATGGACTTCGCGCTCACCGACGAGCAGACCGCCGTACGAGACCTCGCCGCCTCGGTGCTCGGCGACCACTGCACCCCCGAGGCCCTGCGCGCGGCCGAGGTCGGGGACTCCCCGGGCTTCGACCGGGCGCTCTGGGCCAAGCTCGCCGAGGCCGGCCTGCTCGGCGTCTGCATCCCCGAGGAGCACGGCGGGCTCGGCCTCGGCCTGGTCGAGCTGGCGCTGCTGCTGGAGGAGGCGGGGCGTACGGCCGCTCCCGTCCCGCTGCTCGGCGGCCTGGGGCTCGGCGCGCTCGCCGTGGTCCGACACGGGTCGGCCGCTCAGCAGGCGGCCCTGCTGCCCGGGGTGGCCTCCGGCGAGCTGCTGGTGACGGCTGCGCTGGTCGAGCCGCTCGGCGACGAGGCGAACCCGGCTGCAACCGCTCGCCAGGACGGCCAGAGCTGGGTGCTCGACGGCACCAAGATCTGCGTACCCGCAGGTCTTTTCGCCGACCGGATCCTGGTGTCGGCGACCACGCCGACGGGCGCGGGACTCTTCCTGGTGGACCCGGCCGCGGCCGGCGTCACCCGGGAGCAGCAGGACACCATCGCCTGGACGCCCGAGGCTCTGCTCGTCCTCGACGGCGTCGTCGCCGCGCCGGTCGGCGCGCTCGACGGCTCGACGCTGGCCGACGTGCTGCAGGTCGGCCGGGCGGCGGTCTGCGCGGTGCTGTCCGGCGCGGCCGAGGCGGCCACGCGGCTCACGGGTGAGTACACCAGGACGCGCGAGCAGTTCGGCAAGCCGATCGCGATGTTCCAGGCCGTCGGGCAGCGCGCCGCGGACTGCTTCATCGACAGCCGGACGATCCGGCTGACGATGCTGCTGGCCGTCTGGCGGCTGGCCAACGGGCTGCCTGCCGAGAAGGAGGTCGCGGTCGCGAAGTTCTACGCCTCCGACGCCGGCCAGCGGGTGGTGCGGGCGGCCGCGCACCTGCACGGCGGCATGGGGGTCTCGCGGGAGTACCCGCTGCACCGCTACTACGTGCTGGTCAAGCAGCTGGAGCTCACCCTCGGCGGCGGCACCCGCTCCCTGGTCCAGCTCGGGAGGCTGCTCGCCCAGGAGCCGGTCAGCGCCTGACGCGCCCTCCCGTACGCCCCGTCCCGCCCGCGATTCCCATGATCACCGGGGGACACGCCGGCGTGTCGCGCGTGATCATGAGAATCGCCGCGGCGGCTACGGCAGCAGGCGGGCCATCCAGGCCTCGACGTCCGCGGACGAGCGGGGCAGGCCGGCGGACAGGTTCACCGGGTCGCCGCCGGTGACGACGATGTCGTCCTCGATCCGCACCCCGATGCCGCGCAGGTCCTCGGGCACGGTCAGGTCGTCGGGCTGGAAGTAGAGCCCCGGCTCGACCGTGAGCACGTAGCCCGGCCGCAGCGGGCCCTTGCGGTAGACCTCGGACCGGGCGTGCGCGCAGTCGTGCACGTCGATGCCGAGCATGTGGCTGACGCCGTGCAGCGTGTAGCGGCGGTAGAGCTGCTGGTCCTCGGCCAGCGCCGCCTCGGCGTCCTCGAGCACGCCCAGCTCGACCAGGCCGTGCGCCAGCACGACCATGGCAGCGCGGTGCGGCTCGAGGAAGTCGTTGCCGGCGCGGCAGGCGGCGATGCCGGCCTCCTGCGCCGCGAGGACGAGGTCGTAGACCTGCCGCTGCCGGTCGGTGAACCTCCCGTTGACCGGCAGCGTGCGGGTGACGTCGGCGGTGTAGAGCTCGGCCCCCTCGACACCCATGTCGAGCAGGACGAGGTCGCCGTCGCGGACCGGGCCGTCGTTGTCGGTCCAGTGCAGGATGCAGGCGTGCGCGCCGGCGGCGCAGATGCTGCCGTAGCCGACGTCGTTGCCGTCGACCCGCGCCCGCAGGCCGAAGACGCCCTCGATCCACCGCTCGCTGGTGCCCTTGGCCCGGTCGAGCTGGCGCACGACGTCCTCGAACCCCCTGGCCGTCGCGTCGACGGCGTCCTGCAGCTGGGCGATCTCGTGCTCGTCCTTGACCAGCCGGAGCTCGGACAGGAACGTCGTCAGCTCCTTGTCGGCCTGCTCCTCCGTCTCGAAGAGGGCCTCGACG
>SCTD01000463.1 GCA_004299215.1 Frankiales bacterium
CTCTACGGCGTCTCCATGGGCGGAGGCATCATCCTCGAGATGGCCCGCCAGCGACCGGAGCGCGTCCGCTCGCTGCTGCTCGGCTGCACGATGGCCAAGACCCCGGACGTCCGCGGCCTGCCGCTGCTGCTGCGGCCGCTCCTGCTGCTCCCCGCACCCCTGATCTACAAGATCCTGACGAGCGTGAGGAAGAAGGAGAACCCGTTCCCGTACGGCACGCGCGCCGAGGCCGACAGGGTGGCACGCGACCAGGCGGTGATCGCCGCCAACGTCGGGAGCATGAAGACGTCGGTCGAGCAGTCCAAGGCCATCAACCGCTACTCCATCAGCGAGGAGGAGGTGCGCGCCCTGCGCATGCCCGCGCTCGTGCTGCACGGCGACGAGGACAGCGCCGTGCCATACGACTCCGGCGTCCGGCTGCACGAGCTCATCGCGCACAGCGAGATGGTCACGTTCCAGGGTGCGGGTCACAACTACTTCGTGGCTGCCGGGGAGGAGGCGAACGCCGCGGCGCTCGACTTCCTCAGCCGGGTGGACGCCACGCTGGACAGCACCCTCCTCTCGACCTGAGCGGCCGAGCGGTGCCCCGCCAGGACGTGCCGGTCGACCGGCTCCCCGTGCACGGCGTGCTCGACCAGGACCTCACCGCGGACGGCGTCGTCCTCCGGCGGCTGCCTGCGTGGACCCGTCCGCAGCTGGTGGAGCCGGCTCAGGAGATCGTGTCCACGATGCCGGCAGGCGGAGTGATCCGGTTCCGCACGGCGAGCAGGGTGCTGGAGCTCGACGCGATGCTCACGGTGCTGCGCATCCGCGACCAGGAGCGGCCGTCCCCGGTCTTCGACCTCGTGGTCGACGACGTCGTGGTCGCTGCCGCGGTCGCCGACGACGTCATGACCTACCACCTCCAGGGCTACCGCCCCGAGGACCTGGTCGTCGTCCCCGGCGGCCCGGACACGCTCCGCTTCGAGCTGCCCGGCTCGACCGAGCAGGTCGTCGAGATCTGGCTGCCGCACGACACGGTCGTCGAGGTGCGCGGGGTGCGCATCGACGAGGGCACGACGCTCGAGCCCGTCGACCGCGCCCGGCGCCGGTGGGTGCACCACGGCAGCTCGATCAGCCACTGCCTGGAGGCGCCGCGACCGACCGAGACGTGGCCCGCGCTGGTCGCGCGGCGCGCGGGCGTCGACAGCCTCAACCTGGGTCTGGGCGGGCAGTGCATGCTCGACCAGTTCGTGGCCCGCACCATCCGCGACGAGCGCGCCGACCTGCTCAGCCTCAAGGTCGGCATCAACGTGGTCAACGGCGACACCATGCGCGAGCGCACCTTCCGTCCCGCGCTGCACGGCTTCCTCGACACGGTCCGCGACGGTCACCCGGACACGCCGTTCCTGGTCGTCACCCCGATCATCTGCCCGGCGGCGGAGGAGTCCCCCGGACCGTCGGTCCTCGGCGACGACGGCCGCTACGGAGTCGTCCCCCGTCCGGTCGAGCTGGCCGCCGGTGCGCTCACCCTGCGGCGCGTGCGCGAGATCGTCACCGAGGTCGTGACCGTCCGGCAGCAGGCGGGCGACGCCCACCTGCACCTGCTGGACGGCCTGACCCTGTTCGGCGAGCGCGACGCCGACCTGCTCCCCGACGCCCTCCACCCGAACGCCGAGGGCTACCAGCGCATCGCGGACCGCTTCCACTCCGCAGCCTTCGACGGCGGTCCGTTCGCCGAACGGCGCTAGACGCTCCCCTTGCGCTCCACCACGAGGATGCGCGCCTCGGGCGCCGGGTGCGCGACGTGCTCGTCGCCGGGTTCGGCGTGACAGACGTCGCCGACCTCCAGCCGGCGGACGCGCTCGTCCCCGCCGACCCGGTAGTGCATGTCGACGGCGCCGTCGAGGACGACGAAGACCTCGGTGCCGTCGTTGACGTGCCAGACGTACGGCGCGTCGGTCCAGTGCAGCCGGACCGTCGCCCCGTCGATCTCGGCGACGTCCTGCGCCCCCCACGCCCGGTCGGCGGTGACGTCCCGCGCGGACACGAACCTCATGCTGCTCCCCTTGCTCGCCTTGCTCGCCGTGGCGAGCAGTCTGCCAAAGCCCGAGGGGCGTGCGGGAGACTCGGGGACGCCGGGGCGTCCGGCGAGGGACTGCAGGAGGTCAGCACGTGAGCAGCTGCGACGGACGGGTCGTCGTCATCACCGGCGCGGGCGGCGGGATCGGCCGCGCCGAGGCGCTGCTGTTCGCCGAGGAGGGCGCGCGGGTCGTGGTGAACGACGTCAGCGCGGACGGCGCCAACGCCGTCGTCGAGGAGGTGCGCGCCGCCGGTGGCGAGGCGGTCGCGAACACCGACGACATCAGCGACTGGGACGGCGCCGGGCGGCTCATCGGCACCGCCCTGGAGACCTTCGGCGGGTTGGACACGCTGGTCAACAACGCCGGCATCCTGCGCGACCGGATGTTCGTGAACATGAGCGTCGACGACTGGGACGCCGTCATGAAGGTGCACCTGCGCGGGACGTTCTGCCCGAGCAAGCACGCCGTGTCGTACTGGCGCGAGCAGTCCAAGGCAGGCACCCCGCGCACCGCCCGGATCGTGAACACCTCCAGCCCGTCCGGCATCTACGGCAACGTCGGCCAGGCGAACTACGGGGCGGCCAAGGCGGGCATCGCCGCGTTCACGCAGATCCTCGGCGAGGAGCTGTGGCGCTACGGCGTGCTGTCGAACGCGATCGCGCCGAGCGCGCTGACGCAGATGACCGAGGGCCTCACCGGCTACAAGGAGAAGCTGCAGGAGCTCGAGGACCGCACCGGCTGGAAGAACCCCGGGGGGCCGGAGCACATCGTCGCGCTGGTCGTCTACCTCGGCTCGCCGCTGGCCACCGTGAACGGCCGCGTCTTCGACCTGTGGGCCGGTTACGCCGGCGTGGCCCAGGGCTGGCACCCGGGGCCGGCGTACGAGAAGGAGGGCACCTTCACGGTCGCCGAGCTGGCCGAGGTCCTGCCGGACGTCATCGCCCGTACGCCCCCGCAGACCGACCGCCTCGGCAACCCGAAGTCCTACGGCGGCTGACGACGCCCTCCCTGTCGATGAGCGACGACTCCGGCTTCCACATGCCGCTGGCGGAGTTCCGCCGGCACGGCCACGACCTCGTGGACTGGATCGCCGACTACCTCGAGACCGTCGAGCAGCGGCCGATCCTCGCGACGACCGGGCCGGGTGACGTGCGCGCCGGGCTCCCGGCGCACCCGAACGAGGAGCCGGAGAGCTTCGACGCGGTCCTCGCCGACCTCGACCGCGTGATCCTGCCCGGCATCACGCACTGGCAGCACCCCGGCTGGTTCGCCTACTTCCCCGCGAACACCTCACCGCCGTCGATCCTCGGCGAGCTCGTCTCCGCCGGCCTCGGAGTCCAGGGGATGCTCTGGTCGACCAGTCCCGCCGCGACCGAGGTCGAGAGCCTGATGCTCGACTGGCTCGTCGAGCTCCTGGGCCTGCCGGGGTCGTGGCGGGTCGACACCGGGCCGGGTGGCGGGGTGATCCAGATGAGCGCCTCCGACTCGACCCACACGGCCCTCGTCGTCGCCCGCGAGCGCGCACGCCGGAACGGCGCCGCGCCGCAGGACCTGGTCGTCTACGCCTCCTCCCAGGCGCACTCCTCGATCGAGAAGGGCGCTCGGGTCGCAGGTCTGGAGCACCTGCGCCTGCTGCCGGTCGACGACGAGCTCGCCCTCGATGTCGGCGCCCTGCGTGACGCGGTCGCCCGGGACGTCGCGGCCGGCCGCACGCCGTGCGCGGTCGTCAGCGCGGTGGGCACGACAGGCACCACCGCCGTCGATCCCGTACGAGCGATCGGCCAGGTGGCGCGCGCGTCCGGGATGTGGCACCACGTCGATGCCGCCTACGCCGGGACGGCGATGGTCTGCCCGGAGCTGCGCCACCTGCAGGACGGGCTCGAGACGGCCGACTCCTACACCGTCAACCCGCACAAGTGGATGTTCACCAGCTTCGACTGCTCGGCGTTCTGGGTCGCCGACAGGCAGGAGCTGGTCCAGACGCTCTCGGTGCTGCCGGCGTACCTGCGAGACGCGGCATCGGAGACCGGCGAGGTGGTCGACTACCGCGACTGGCACGTCCCGCTCGGTCGGCGCTTCCGCGCGCTGAAGCTGATGTTCGTGCTGCGCTCCTACGGCGCCGTCGGGCTGCGGCACCACGTCCGGGAGCACCTGCGGCTGGCTCGCGAGCTGGCCGACCGGCTGGCGGCCGATCCGCGCTTCGCCCTCGTCGCGCCCGTGCCGTTCGCGCTCGTGTGCTTCCGGCTCGTCGCCGGTGACGACGCGACGACGGCGCTCGCGCGCCAGGTCAACGAGAGCGGCCGCTACGCCGTCACCGCCTCCGAGCTGCCGGACCGCACCGCGTTCATCCGCGTCTCCGTCGGCCAGACGAGCACCGAGCAACGCCACGTCGACGGGTTGTGGTCCCTGCTCGACGCGCTGGCCTAGGTTGACCGCCATGAGCGATGCGCGCACCTACTCCGGCAAGACCTGCGTCATCACCGGGGCGGGGTCCGGCATCGGCCGGGCGCTGTCCGTGGAGCTCGCCGGCCGCGGCGCCCGGCTGGCCATCAGCGACGTCGACGAGCTCGGGCTCGCCGAGACCGCCGAGCTCTGCAAGGTCGCCGGCAGCGAGCCGCGCACCTACCGCGTCAACGTCGCGGACCGCGCCGCCGTCTACGCCCACGCCGAGCAGGTCGTGCAGGACTTCGGCGCCGTGCACCTCGTCGTCAACAACGCCGGTGTGGCGCTGCACGGCCCGGTCGCCGAGATCAGCGACGAGGACTTCCACTGGGTCATGGACATCGACTTCTGGGGCGTCGTCCACGGCACCCAGGCGTTCCTCCCCCACCTGGTGGCGAGCGGCGACGGGCAGGTCGCCAACGTGTCCAGCGTCTTCGGGCTGATCGGCGTGCCGAAGCAGGCTGCGTACAACGCGGCGAAGTTCGCGGTGCGCGGCTTCACCGAGGCGCTCCGGCAGGAGATGCAGCTGTCCGGCACGCCGGTCGCGGTGAGCTGCATCCACCCCGGGGGCATCCGCACGGAGATCGCCCGCCGAGCGCGCGCCACCGCCTCCGAGGACAAGGCCGAGATGGCGACGACCTTCGACAAGCTGGCCCGCACCAGCCCGCCGCGAGCGGCGCGGATCATCCTGAAGGGGCTCGAGCGCGACAAGGCGCGGATCCTCGTCGGGCCGGACGCGTGGTTCCTCGCGGCGCTGCCCCGCGTGCTCGGTTCGGGCTACACGCGCATCGTCGCCCGGGGCGCCTCCCGCCTCGAGAGCTGAGTCAGCCGAAGAGCGCGAGCGCCCGGTCGGCGACGACCTCCGGCGCCTCCTCGGGCACGAAGTGCCCTACCCCGTCGAGGATCTCGACCGTCATGTCCTCGGCGTGCGCCTGCCAGCCGTCGAGCAGCGCGGCGCTGGAGATCGGGTCGTGCTCGCCGTTGACGAGCCGCGTCGGCACCGCGAGGCGCGCGTCGGCGTAGCGGCCGGTGACGACGTGCCGGCTCTCCGCGAGCAGGAAGGTGCGGTAGAGCCGCTCGGTCGCGCGAGCCCGAGCCGGGTCCTTCATCACCCCGGCGTAGGTGTCGACCACGCCGACCTCGCGCCGGCTGCCGCCGCGCACGACCGTGCCGGCCAGCCCCGCCCGCATCAGCGACCTGCCGAGCAGCGGCGTCGCGAGCGGCAGCTGGTAGCCCATCCGCCAGCTCTGCAGCGCCTTGCCGACGCCGGGCTTCTGGAACGGCGGCAGGATGCCGAGCGCGAGGAAGCCGCGGAAGCGCTCGGGGGCTCGCAGGCAGGCGAGGAACCCTGTCCAGCCGCCCCAGTCGTGGCCGACGAGCCCGACCCGAGGCAGCTCGAGCGCGTCGAGCGTCCCGAGCAGGTCGGTCGCCAGCTGCTCCTTGTCGTAGCCGCCGGACGGCACCGAGGTCCAGCCGTGCCCGCGCAGGTCGGGCATCACCAGCCGGTAGCGGCCCGCGAGCAGCGGCACGACCCGGTGCCAGCAGTACCAGTGCTGCGGCCACCCGTGCAGCAGCACCAGCGGCTCGCCGGAGCCCGCCTCGGCGACCGTGCACGTCCAGCTCCCCGACTCGCACGGTCCGGTGCGAGACCCCCTGCACCACAGGCATCGTCACGGTCGCAGACCCCTCCCCACCGGACCGGCCGGCAGCGTCGGAAGCACGTCGTAGGCCGCGGCGGCCCATGCGCAGAGCAGCGGCCGGGTGTCCGCCGGGTCGACGACCTCCTCCACCAGGTAGGACTCCGCGGTCCGGAACGGCGAGCGCACGGCCTCGAGCCGACCGGCGATCTCCTCCTTCAGCGCGGCGGCGTCAGGGCTCGACTCGAGCAGCCGCTTGAACGCGACCTCGAGCCCGCCCTCGATCGGCAGCGAGCCCCAGTCGCCGGACGGCCACGCGACGCGGTAGCTCCACCGGCCGAGCGGCCGGTGACCGGCGCCTGCCACACCGAAGCAGCGGCGGACGAGCACCGAGGCCCACGGCACGCGCGTCTGCTCCACCGCCGACAGCGCGCGGGCGCCGTGGCGCACCACGGCCGCAGCCTCCGAGGCCGAGCCGATGACGAATCCGGGCTGGTCGACCAGGTGCACGACGGGCAGCCGGAAGGTGTCGGCCAAGTCGACCAGCCGCGCCTGCTTGTCGGCGCCGGCTGCCGTCATGCCGCCGCCGTAGACCGTCGGGTCGCCGGCGAGCACCGCAACCGGTCGCCCGCCCAGCCGGGCGAGCGCCGTCACCGTCCCGCCGGCGTGCAGCCGGCCGAGCTCGAGCACCGACCCCTCGTCGAAGACGGACCGCATCAGGGCACGGACGTCGTACGGCGACCGGCGCGACCGCGGAACGAGCGACCGCAACGACTCCTCGCGCCGGCCCTCCGGGTCGTCGCAGGGCACGACGGGCGGCAGCTGCCAGGCGTTCGCCGGGAGGTAGGACAGCACCTGCCGCACCAGCCCCAACGCCTCGTCCTCGCTGTCGGCGACCAGGTCGACCGTCCCGGCGCGCGCGGCGACCCGCCAGCCGCCGAGCTCCTCCTTGTCGAGCGACTCCCCCATGCCCGCCTCGACGACGGCGGGACCGGCGACGAAGACCTGCGACAGCTCGCGCACCATCACCGACACGTGGCTGGTGACCAGCCGCACCGCCCCCAGACCGGCGACCGGGCCGAGCGCGGCCGTCACGACCGGCACCGACGACAGCAGCTCCACCATCGCGTCCCAGCCGGGGTTGAAGGGGACGTACGTGCGGCCGAACTCCTCCAGGGACTCGACCGTCCCGCCGCCTCCGGTGCCGTCCAGCAGGCGCACCACCGGGACCCGCTCCGCCAGCGCCCGGCGCTCGACGTCGACCTGCTTCGCGACCAGCTGGAGGTTGGCGGCGCCGCCCTTCACGGTGAAGTCGTCGCCGGTGACCACCACCCGCCGGCCGTCGACCCGACCGCTCCCCGCGACGATGCTGGCCGGCACGAAGGACGCCAGCTCGCCGTCGTCGGAGTAGCTCGCCGTGCCGGCGACGGAGCCCACCTCGGCGAAGCTGCCGTCGTCGAGCAGGTCGTCCAGCCGCTCGCGCACGGTGCGCCGGCCGCTGGCCCGCAGCCGCGCCACCCGCTCGGCGCCGCCCAGCCGGGCGGCGAGCTCCTTGCGGTGCGCGAGCTCGGCGAGCTCCGGCTCCCAGGTCACCGGGGCGTGCGCAGCAGCCCGAGCGCCCGCTCGTACATCTGCGTCTTGATCGCCCCCAACGTGTCCCCGGCCTTGCCCGCCAGCGGCCGCGCGCGCTCCACCGCTGCAGCGAGCACGGCGTCCTCGCCCACCGCGTCGTCGACGATGCCGGCCGCTGCGGCGTCGATGCCGCCGTAGCGCCGTCCGGTCGTCATCGCCTCGTGCGCGGTCTGCGGTGCGAGCCGCGACTGGATGAGCGCGCCCATCCCCGGCGTGAAGGGGATGGAGATGTCGACCTCCGGCAGGCAGAAGAAGCCCCGGTCGGAGCGCATCACCCGGAAGTCGTGGGCGAGCGCGAGCATCGCGCCGGCGGCGAAGACGTGCCCCTGGCACGCTGCCACGGTCGGCAGCGGCAGCGACAGCACCCGGGCGAGGAGCGCGTGCACCTCGTCGACGAACGGACCGACCTGCTCGGGGTTCTCGCCCATCCACGCGAGGTCGAGGCCGTTGCTCCAGAACTTGCCGGTCGCCTTCGTCACCAGCGCGCGCGGGCCGTCGCTGCCGGCGACCTCGTCGAGCAGCTCGGTCACCGCGCCGACCCATGGCGGGTTGAGGCGGTTCTCGTCGTCCCCCAGGTCGAGGACGAAGACCTCGGCGTCGCGGTCCAGGCTCGGCATGCCGACACCGTACGGGGGGCTCGCCGGGCGACCCGGACCGGCTGGGATGCTCGACCGGTGAGCGCCCTCCTCGTCACCGGCACCGGCACCGGTGTCGGCAAGACCGTGGTGACGGCTGCACTCGCTGCGCTGGCCCTCTCCCGCGGGCAGCGCTGCACGGTCGTGAAGCCGGGGCAGACCGGCGTCGCGGACGGGGCACCGGGGGACCTCGCGGACGTGGTCCGGCTGGCCGGGGAGGGCGTGCGGACGGTCGAGCTCGTCCGCTACCCGGATCCGCTCTCCCCGGCCGCCGCCGCGCGCCGGAGCGGGCTGCCCCCGGTCGACCCGGCGCGCGCGGCTGCCGCGATCCTCGCCGCCCGCGACGACGCCGACCTGGTGCTGG
Source organism: Frankiales bacterium (assembly GCA_004299215.1). Taxonomy (GTDB): domain Bacteria; phylum Actinomycetota; class Actinomycetes; order Mycobacteriales; family SCTD01; genus SCTD01. The sequence goes on from SCTD01000463.1 coordinate 8,774, forward strand.
TCGAGGGCGCCGGCGGGCTGCTGGTCCGCTACGACGACGACGGCTTCACGATGGCCGAGCTGGCGCGCACGCTGCGACTGCCGGTGCTCGTGGTGGTCGAGGCCGGCCTCGGGACGCTCAACGCGACCGCGCTCACCCTGGAGGCGATCGCGCACCGCGGCCTGGACCTGGTCGGGCTCGTCATCGGCGCCTGGCCCGAGGAGCCCGGGCTCGCCGAGCGCAGCAACGTGCACGACCTCGAGATGCTCGCCGCGCGGCCGCTGCTGGGCGCGCTCCCGGCCGGCCTCGGCGATCGCGACCGCGCCGACTTCCTCGCCACCGCCCGCGCCGGGCTCGCCCCCTCGCTGGGCGGCACCTTCGACCCGGCCGAGTTCCGGCGGCGCGCCGCATGAGCGATCTCGTCGCCCGCGACCGCGCCGTCGTCTGGCATCCGTACTCCTCCGTGCTCGCCGCACCGCCGCTGTGGCCGGTCGTCGACGCGCGCGGCACCCGGCTGACGCTCGCCGACGGGCGCGAGCTGGTCGACGGGATGGCGTCCTGGTGGGCCGCGATCCACGGCTACCGGCACCCGGTCCTCGACCGCGCCCTGCACGACCAGGTCGACCGCTTCGCGCACGTGATGTTCGGCGGGCTGACGCACGAGCCGGCGGTCGGGCTCGCCGAGCTGCTCGTCGACATCACGCCGGCGGCGCTCACCCGGGTCT
>SCTD01000464.1 GCA_004299215.1 Frankiales bacterium
TGGCCGGCGGGCGACTGCTCACCGCGTCGTACGGCGTCACCGACGTCGAGCACCAGGTGCCGGTCGACGCGGACACGCTCTTCCTCATCGGCTCGACGACCAAGACGCTGACCGCGACCGCCCTGATGACACTGGTGCAGGAGGGCCGGCTCGCGCTGGACGACCGCGTCGTCGACCACCTGCCCGAGCTGGTGCTGCAGGACGAGCAGGCGCGCCGGACGGTCACCGTCGGGCAGCTGCTCGATCACACCTCCGGCTGGCGTGGCGACGTCGACCAGGACACCGGCTGGGGTGACGACGCGCTGCAACGGGCGGTCGCCGAGGTGGTCCCGGCGATGCCGCAGGTCTTCCCGGTGGGTGAGGGCGCCTCCTACAGCAACACGGCGGTGATGGTCGCCGGCCGGCTGCTCGAGGTGGCGACGGGCCGGCGGTACGACCAGGTCGTCCGCGCGCGGGTGCTCGAGCCGCTCGGGATGACGGACACGTGGTTCTTCCCCTGGGAGGTCGCGACCCGGGCGCTCGCGACCGGGCACGTGGTGCGGGACGGGGTGCCCGTCCCCGCACACGGCTGGCCGATCGGCCGGGGGATGGCGCCGGCGGGTGGTGCGGTGAGCTCGGTGCGGGACCAGCTGGCGTACGCGCGCTTCCACGTCGACGGCACGTGCCCGGGTGCGCCGCCGCTCGCCGACGAGCTGCGGCTGCTCATGCAGCAGCCGCGGGTGACCCTGCCGGCGGCGTTGAGCGGCATCGGGCTGTCGTGGCTGCTGCGCGACCGGGACGGGCTGCGGATGGTCACCCACGGCGGCAACTGCTCGAACCTCTACGTCTCGGCCTTCGCGCTGGCGCCGGACGAGGGCCTGGCCGTGACGACTCTCGCGAGCAGCAGCGGCGGATCGGCGCTCGGCAGCGCGATCACCGAGTGGGCGGTGCAGCACCACCTCGGCCGCCCGTCGGTGCCGGTACGTGACCCGCTGCCGCTGACGCCGGAGCTGGCCGCGGAGTACGTGGGTCGCTACGACGCGGGGCAGTGGGACCTCGACGTCACCGCCGCCGGCGGTCGGCTCTTCGTGCAGATGCAGCTCACCGACATCCCGGCGGACACGCCGGAGGACGTGCTCGCCGCCTTCGACAGCCCCCCGGCGGAGCACGTGCTCCTGGGGCGGGACGTGATCGGGCCGGCCGGCTCGAGCGAGAGCAGCGGCGACTTCGTGCGCGACCCGGCCGGTCGCGTCGCGTGGCTGCGGCAGGGGCTCCGGATGGCCCGGCGGCAGTGAGCCCGGCGAGCACGGGGGTCTGACAGAAGCGCTGGCACCTGTGGACGAAAAGCCCTTGCCCACAGTTCCTTCCGAACCTCCAGTGGCGTCATCGGGGTCGCCGTAGCGTCGTCGCCATGACGGCCACCAGCGCGACCACGTCGAGCCGCGCCGCGCTGCTCGCGGCGCGGCTGCGTGGCGTGCTCGACGAGCTGGTCGCGCACCCCCTGGACGCGCTTCCTGTGGAGGTCCTGCAGGCGCAGCTGGTGGCCGTCGCCCCGCAGGCCGGGCGGCTCGAGGGATGGGTGCAGGCCGCTGCGGGCGAGCTCGACGCGCGCACCGGTGGGCAGCTGCCGACCGAGGACGGCCGTCGTCGGTCGGTGGCCGGCTGGCTGGCCGAGGTGCGCCAGGACACCTGCGCGTCCGCGAGTCGCCAGCTGCGCACCGGTGCTGCGCTGCGGACCCGGCTGCCGCTCGTGGCCGAGGCGGTGCTGGACGGGGTCCTCACGCCGGCGCAGGCGGCCCAGCTCGCCCGGCTCGTCGGCAGGATCGACGACGCAGCCCTGGCGGAGAGCCAGCAGCAGCTGGTCCTGGTCGCGGCCGGTCGTGACCCCGCGTCGCTGGCCGCGTGGGTGTCGCACCAGATCGCGACGCACTGCGAGCCGGTGCTCGACGACCTCGCCGAGCGCGGCCGGGCCCGGCGCTACCTGCAGCATCGCCGGGACGCGGACGGCTGCCTCAGCGGCCGCTTCGTCCTCGCTGCCGAGGACAGCGAGGGCTTCCTGGCCGTGCTGGAGCCGCTGGCCCGCCGCGACGGCCTCGCCGACTCGCGCAGCGCCGGGCAGCGCCGCGCCGACGCGCTGGTCGAGACCTTCGAGCAGGCGCTGCGCCACGGCGACCTGCCCGACGCGGGTGGGGAGCGGCCGCGCCTGTCCTACGTGCTGCCTGCCGACTGGGCGGCGCGTCAGGGGGCCGCGGACTCGTGCCCCGACTGCGGGCCGCGATGCGGCGCGCACCGGCCGCCGACCTTCGCCGAGACCGTCGCGGCGGGGCTGCCCGGTCAGCCGGGAGTGCCGGCCGAGCACGCCTGTGCCACCGCGGCCTGGTCCGGCCCGCAGACGCGAGCGCGCATCGAGACGCTGCTCTGCGATGCGCGGATCAGCCGCGTGCTGCTCGACGAGGTTGGCCAGGTCACGGGACTGGAGACCCTGACCGACAGCGTGACGCCTGCCCAGCGCCGGGCGCTGGCCGCGCGTGATCTGGGGTGCGTCGTCCGCGGCTGCACTCGGCCGCCGGCGATGTGCGATGCGCACCACCTGCAGGCCCGCGCCGACAGCGGTGCGACGACGTTGGGCAATCTGGCGTTGCTCTGCCGACGGCACCACGTGCGGTGGCACCTCGGCAAGCTCACCCTCCGCGACCTGCACGTCCCGTGGCACCCGGGCAGCGGGTCGCCCGTGCCTGACTGGGTCGACCGGCTCGCCGAGGCGGGGTGAGAGGGGCGGAGGCTAGCGTCTGCACGTGCTCATCCTCATGGATCTCGATGGCACTCTGACCGATCCCTACGACGGCATCAGCCGTTCGATCGTGCATGCGCTCGCCGGTCTCGGCGTGCCGGAACCGCCGGTGTCCGTACTGCGGTCGTTCATCGGGCCGCCGCTGCAGGACTCCTTCGCGGCGCTCGGTCTGGACGGGGCGGCTGCGGCGGACGCCATCGCTCTCTACCGGGACCGGTTCGGCAGGCTCGGGCTGTACGAGAACTCGTTGTACGACGGGATTCCCGAGGTGCTGGACGCGCTCTGTGGCGCAGGGCACCAGCTGGCCGTCGCGACCTCGAAGCCCACCCCGTTCGCGGAGCGCATCGTGCAGCACCTCGGCATCGCCGAATCCTTCGGCTTCGTCGCCGGCGCAACCCTCGACGGGACGCGTCGTCACAAGGCCGACGTCATCACTCTCGCGCTGGAGCACCTCGGCGTCCCAGCCGGCGAGGCCGTCATGGTCGGGGATCGCGCGCAGGACATCGTGGGAGCCCAGGCGCATGGCATGCGCAGCATCGGTGTGCGTTGGGGCTACGCGGAGGACGGTGAGCTCGAGCGGGCAGGGGCGGACGCCGTCGTGAGCACACCGGCCGAGCTGACGCGCGCCGTCAGCTTGGTGACTGCATGAGCAGCTCGGCGACGTCCAGGACCAGCGCGTCCGCACCCGGTGCGCCGACGACCTGCAGCCCGACCGGTAGCCCGTCGGGGTCGAGCCCGACAGGGACGCTGCAGGCCGGCAGGCCGCACAGGTTGGCCAGCAGCGTGTGCGGCAGCACCTGGTCGCGCAGCGGTACCGCCCGGCCGTCGACCGTCACGGTGTCCGGGTCGTCGACCCGCGACGGTCCGCTGCCGGCGACCGGGAGCAGCAGCACGTCGACGGCGTCGAGCATGCCGGCGACCTGCCGGAGCACGTCCGCGCGGTCACGCGCACCGGACTCCAGGTCGTCAGCGGTGAGAGCCGCCGCTGCTGCGAGCCGGCTGCGCACGTCGGAGCCGTAGTCGGCGGCGCGGTCCGGCCAGTGCCCGAGCGACCGGTGGTAGGCCACGGCCTCGGCTCCCTGGGTCGCGAGCAGGACCCGGCGCTGGACCTCCCACGGCGGCGCCGGCAGCTCGACCGCGTCGACGTCGGCGAGCGCGCGGTCGAGGACCGCGGCGATCCCGCGGTCGGGGGCCGGTGCGGTCGGGTCCCGCGGCAGGCCGACCCGCAGTCCTGACAGGGAGTCCCGGGTGCGACGGAGGTCCACCCCGGACAGCACGAGCTGGGCGAGGCGCGCGTCCTCGACCGTGCGCACGAGCGCTCCGCCCACGTCCAGGCTCGGCGCCAGCGGGACGCAGCCGGTGAGGTCGACGGCGCCGTGCGTCGGCTTGTGGCCGACCAGACCGCACCAGGCGGCGGGCAGCCGGATCGACGCGGCGGTGTCGCTGCCGAGCGCCAGCGGGACGACGCCCGCGGCGACGGCGGCGGCCGATCCCCCGCTCGAGCCGCCCGGCGTGCGGGAGGTGTCGTGAGGGTTGCGCGTCCCGCCCAGGGTCTCGTGCTGGGTGGTCATGCCCCAGGCGTACTCGTGCGTGCGGGTGCGCCCGATGACGACGGCACCGGCAGCGCGGAGGCGCGCGACGGCTGCGGCGTCGGCGACCGCCGGCCGACCGGTGGGCGGGACGCGGGAGCCGGCCCGGGTCACCTCCCCGGCCACGTCGTAGAGGTCCTTCACCGCGACCGGCACGCCGTGCAGCGGCCCGCGGAGACGACCGTCGGCGGCCTCGGCAGCCAGCACCTCCGCCTCGGCCAGCGCCCGGTCCGCGGCGACGCCGACGAAGGCCGAGATCTCCCGGTCCACCTCGTCCAGCCGGCGCAGCGCATGCCCGACCAGCTCGACCGGCGAGCGGCTGCCGTCCCGTACCGCCCGCGCCAGCTCGGCGGCGGCCGGGGCAGCGGGGTCGGCGAGCACGACGGCAGTCTGTCGCAGGCGGCTCGTCGGCTCCCACGACGGCCGGCGGGACCCCTGGTCGCGCCGCACGATGAAGCGCGGCCGGCGCCACGGCATGCTCGGACCGTGACGGACCTCCACGACCTGACCGCTCTCGAGCAGCGGGACGCCCTGCGTGCGGGTGAGACGACGGCGATCGACCTGCTCGACCACTACCTGGCGCGGATCGACAGGCACGGGCCGGAGCTCGGCGCGTTCGTCACGCTCACCGAGGACCTTGCCCGGTCAGAGGCCAAGGAGGCCGACGCCAGGCTGGCGCGCGGCGAGCACGACCAGCCGCTGCTGGGGCTGCCGCTGGCCTTCAAGGACCTCCACCTCGTCGCCGGGGTGCGCACCACGATGGGCAGCGCCGCGCTGACCGAGCACGTGTCACCGGTGGACGGCCATGTCGTCGGGCTGCTCCGCCGGGCCGGCGTGGTCACGGTCGGCACGACCCAGGCGCCTGAGTTCGGCCCTTGCTGCTACACCGAGACGGACGTGGTGGCCCGGCCCGCGGTCACGCCGTACGACACCACGCGCTACGCCAGCGGCAGCAGCGGCGGCGCCGCGACGGCGGTCGCCGCCGGGCTGCTGCCGTTCGGTCACGCCAGTGACGGCGCCGGGTCCACGCGCTCGCCGGCGGCGGTCTGCGGTCTCGTCGGCATCAAGGCGACCCGCGGCCGGGTGAGCACGGCTCCGACCGTCAGCTTCATGAGCTGGGGCTCCGAGGGACCGCTCGCCCGCACCGTTGCCGACGCCGCACTGCTGCTCGACGTGATGGCCGAGCCCCCGGCGAGCGATCTCTACGCGCTGCCCCGCGACGCGTCGTTCCTCGCCGCCGCCGGCCGCGACCCGGAGCGACCGCTCCGGGTGCTGCGCTACGGCGACCCCGGTCTCGGGGTGCAGCCGGATCCCGAGGTGCTCCGCGCGGTCGACGAGACAGCCTCGCTGCTCGGCGACCTCGGCCACGAGGTGGTCGACGGCGACAACCCCCGGCCATGGGACGAGGCGCTGCTCGACGCGATGCTGGTCGTCTTCGGCGGCGGGTTGGGCGCCACGGTCGCCGCGACGGTCCCACCGGAGCGGCGCGAGCTGCTCCGTCCCTACACCCGCTGGTGCGTCGAGCTCGGTGCCGCCAAGGACGCGGCCGACCACGTCGCCGCCACCGCCCTGCTCGCGCGTGCCGCGTCGGCG
>SCTD01000465.1 GCA_004299215.1 Frankiales bacterium
TCGATCGACTCCGAGATCGACGGCGACTTCTTGAGCTCCATGGAGCGCAGCGCCCGCACCGTGCGTACGAGCTGCTCGGCCAGCTGCTCGGCGATCTCCGGGACCCGGGACAGCACGATGGCCTTCTCGCGCTCGGCGCTCGGGTAGTCCAGGTGCAGGTAGAGGCAGCGCCGCTTGAGCGCCTCGGACAGCTCGCGGGTCGCGTTCGAGGTCAGGAACACCAGCGGCCGGCGGGTGGCCGTGATGGTGCCGAGCTCCGGGATGGTGATCTGGAAGTCGCTGAGCACCTCGAGCAGCAGGCCCTCGACCTCGACGTCGGCCTTGTCGGTCTCGTCGATGAGCAGCACCGTCGGGTCGTCGCGGCGGATCGCGGTGAGCAGCGGACGGGAGAGCAGGAACTCCTCGGCGAAGACGTCGTCGTGGATCTCGTCCCAGGAGTCGTCGTCCTTGCTGGCCTGGATGCGGAGCAGCTGCTTCTTGTAGTTCCACTCGTAGAGCGCGCGGGCCTCGTCGAGACCCTCGTAGCACTGCAGCCGGATCAGCTCCGAGCCGGTCGCCTGCGCGACGGCCTTGGCGAGCTCGGTCTTGCCGACGCCGGCCGGGCCCTCCACGAGAAGGGGCTTGCCGAGCCGGTCGGCCAGGAAGACCGTCGTAGCGATGGCGTCGTCGGTCAGGTAGCCGGCGGCGGACAGCCGCTGGGTGACGTCGGCGACGGACGCGAACTGGGGGGTGAGCACGAAGATCCTCCTCGAAACCGAACGCCATTCTGTCGCACCCCTGCAGCAGCCTGGCGACCGGGACCGATGAGGTCTGGCGTCCGGCGTCGTCGTACCCGCGGGACGCATCCTTCGAGCGAGCGGAGACCACCATGACCGTCAAGACCTCCTACGCCCCCGGCGAGCCCATCTGGGTGGACCTCGGCAGCCCCGACCTGGCGGCGAGCCGGGCGTTCTACGGCGGGCTGTTCGGCTGGACGGCCCCTCCCGGCAATGAGGAGTTCGGTGGCTACACGAGCTTCGAGCTCGACGGGCACAAGGTCGCCGGGCTCATGCCGCTGATGGCGCCGGGCCAGCCGCCGGCGTGGAGCTGCTACGTCTGCACCGCCGACGCCGGCAAGACCTCCGAGCTGGTCGAGTCGGCCGGCGGGACCGTCATCCAGGGGTCGATGCAGGTCGGTGACCTCGGCACGATGGCGGTCTACACGGACCCCACCGGTGTCTTCTTCGGCGTCTGGCAGCCGGCCCAGCACGTGGGCGCGGAGCTGATCGACTCCGAGGGCACCCTCACCTGGATCGAGCTGGGCACCCGCGACCAGCCGAGGGCGCACGCGTTCTACAACGCGGTCTTCGGCTGGGGCACCCAGCCCTCGCCGGACTACACCGAGTTCACGCAGGACGGGACCTCCGTCGCCGGCTGCATGGACGTGCCGCCGAACGTCCCCGCCGAGGTGCCCGGCTTCTGGATGCCCTACTTCGCGGCCGGCGACCCGGCGGCCCAGGGGGCGAAGGTCGAGGAGCTGGGCGGCACCGTGGTGGCGCCGATGATGGACTTCCCGGGCGGCCGGTTCTGCATCGTGCAGGACCCGCACGGCGCGGTGTTCGGGCTGCTCGACCTCACGCCGCCCGCATAGGTTCTGCCCATGCGAGTCGCCTTCCTCGGTCTCGGGCGCATGGGCACCCTGATGGCCGGCCACGTCCTGTCCGCCGGTCACGACCTCGTCGTGTGGAACCGCACCCCGGGTCGGGCCTCCGAGCTCGTGGCCCGGGGGGCGCACGAGGCCGAGGACCCCGCCGAGGCGGTGCGCGACGCCGAGCGCGTCGTGCTGATGCTCTTCGGGCCCGACAGCGTCCGGGACGTGCTGCCGAAGGTCGCCGGCGCCGCCCCCGCCGGGGCCCTCGTGATCGACGGCACCACCATCGGTCCCGAGGCCGCGCAGGAGTTCGCCGCCCTGGTGGCCAACTCCGGGCTGCGCTACGTGGATGCGCCGGTCGCCGGCTCCACCGGGCCGGCCGCCGAGGGCACCCTCGGCGTGCTGGTCGGCGGGTCGCAGCAGGACTACGACGACGCCGTCTCCCTGCTCCACCTCTGGGGCGCGCCGGAGAAGGTCCGCCACGTCGGTCCCGTCGGCGCCGGCAGCGCGCTGAAGCTCTGCGTCAACCAGGGCCTCGGCGTGATGGCCGCGGGGCTGGGCGAGTCGCTCCGGCTCGGCCGGGAGCTGGGGCTCGACCGCTCCGCGCTGCTCGACGTGCTGTCGATGACGGCGTACGGCTGGTACCTCGCCCAGAAGCGGCCGATGCTCGACTCCGGCGACTTCAGCGCCACGACGTTCTCGCTGGACCTGATGGCCAAGGACCTCGACCTGGCGGTGTCCGCCGCCGGCGAGCTGCCGGTGACAGCGGCCTGCCTCGCCGCGGCTCAGGCCGCCCTGGGCAGCCACGCCGGCGAGGACTACGCCGCGCTGAGCGGCTTCCTGGCCGACGAGGGCTAGAGCGAGTTCAGCCCGCTCAGGATCGACCACCAGGCGGTACGGGTACGGGTGGACGCGTAGTCGTACACGCTCCCGCCCAGCACGCCGGCGGTCACCGCGCCGTCGACGAACGCGCGGATGTCGCTGTCGCTCACCTGCGTGCCGTCCGGCGCCGGGTAGCCGCGACCGGCGATGTGCACCGGGAGCCCTCCGGTCCACGACGCGGCGTGGCGCGCGTTGGTGAGCGTGTAGTCGCGCACGCACGCGTCACGGCAGGTCCGCGGCCAGTACGACATCGGCAGCACGACGTCGGAGTACGGCGCGATCCCCCTCCAGGGGAAGCCCGCCCACGTCTCGCCCGCGTCGTCGGTCGCCGTCGGCTGCGGCGTGATCGAGGCCAGCGGCGCGTTCGTGCGCGAGCGCACGGCGCGCAGGTGCTCCACCGCGCGGGCGTTCATCGTGGGGCGGCTCACCTCGTTGCTCGTCCCGATGCCGGTGTGCGCCTCCATGTCGATGCCGACCGCGTCGAACCGCCCGCCGCCCGGGGTGACCAGGTCGGCCACCGCCAGCGTGCGGCGCAGGTCCCGGGCCATGTCGCCGTACCCCGGTAGGTACCAGCCGACGACGCGCATCCCGCGGGCGTGCGCGCCGTCGACCCACTGGGCGGCCCGGGACCTGCGCCGCACGCTGGCGGTGGCCGACCTGGTCACCCCGGGCGGCGGGCGGTTCGA
>SCTD01000466.1 GCA_004299215.1 Frankiales bacterium
CCGCCACGGCGCTCTACGTCGTGATCGGCATCGACGCCGACGAGCGGGTGACCGAGGCCGTGGCACTGGCCGGCAAGGCCCGGCTGGCGCTGATGGAGGTCAGCCGCGCCGAGCTCGACCGGATGACCGGCCGCGCGCTGCACCAGGGGCTGGCGCTGCAGGTCCCGCCGTACACCTACCTGCACCCCGACGACCTGCTGCAGCGGGCCCTCGCCGCGCCGGCTCCGCTGCTCGTCGCGCTGGACGGCGTCACCGACCCGCGCAACCTCGGCGCAGTGGTCCGGTCCGCTGCGGCCTTCGGCGCGCAGGGCGTCCTCGTCCCGGAGCGCCGGTCGGCGGGCATGACCGCCGCGGCCTGGCGGACCTCCGCCGGAGCGGCTGCGCGGCTGCCGGTCGCCCGGTGCACCAACCTGGTCCGCACGCTCAAGGACTACCGCGAGGCGGGCCTGTTCGTCGCCGGGCTGGCCATGGACGGCTCCGTCGCGCTCGACGACCTCGAGCTCGCGACGGAGCCGCTCGTCGTCGTGGTCGGCTCCGAGGGGGACGGCCTGGGACGCCTGGTGACCGCGTCCTGCGACGTCACGGTCTCGATCCCGATGGCCGACGGCAGCGAGAGCCTCAACGCCGGGATCGCCGCCGCCGTCACGCTGGCCGAGGTCGCCCGGCGCCGTCGTACCTCCTCCTGAGCACCTGTCGGCGGCGTCACTGTCCGCTGACCGAGCGCCCGTTCTGCCCGGTTTGCGGGGGTCGTGCACTCGCCGGTTGGTGAGACGACCATCACGTCGGGTACCCTCTTGTCCGGAAGTGCCCGACAACACACCCTTTCTGCGGTCAGACGGCGCGTCACCCTCGTGCAGCTGCCTCGTTAAAGGGGTCACACCGGTGTCGACGTCGCCACCGGAGCACCACCGTCCGACGTGGCGCGGCCCGGGATCCCGGCCGCGTCGCCGCAGCCAGTCACCCACGACGGCGAAGGGTTCACGACGTGCGTCTGCTCCGCGAGCGGTCCCCCCAGAAGTCCTCCTCCCCGACGGCCGACGCGCCGTCGCTGCGCGTGGTCCCCGACCTGGTCGAGGGCACCGTGCTGGTCGAGGAGCTGGCCACCACCGTGGAGGCCGAGCTGGCCGTCGGCGGCGCCGACGTGTCGCTGGTCGACGAGATCGCGCAGGCCGAGGAGCTCGTCAGCGAGCTCGACGCCGAGGTGCACGGCGGTAGCCCCGCCCACACGCCGGCCCGCGAGCGGTGGCGCAACGCCGACGGCAAGACCGACGACGACCTGGTGATGGAGGCCCGCGCCGGCGACGAGGCGGCCCTGTGCGAGCTGCTGAACAAGTACCGCGCCTTCGCCCGGGTGAAGGCCCGCTCGTACTTCCTGGTCGGTGCCGATCGCGAGGACATCGTCCAGGAGGGCATGATCGGCCTCTACAAGGCCATCCGCGACTTCAACCCCGAGCTGCAGACCTCCTTCCGGGCGTTCGCCGAGCTCTGCGTGACCCGCCAGATCATCACGGCCATCAAGACGGCGACCCGGCAGAAGCACGGCCCGCTCAACAACTACGTCTCCTTCGAGCGCCCGGTCGGCAGCGACGACGACGGCGAGCGCGTCCTGGGTGACGTGCTGCCGACGGTCGCCATCAGCGACCCGGCCGACCTGGTCATCTCCGCGGAGCGGATCCGCGCGCTGCAGGCCCACTTCGACGAGGTGCTGTCCGACCTGGAGACCGAGGTGCTGCGCCTCTACGTCGAGGGCAAGAGCTACCAGGAGATCGCGGAGCGGCTCGAGCGCCACGTGAAGTCGATCGACAACGCGCTGCAGCGCATCAAGCGCAAGCTCGAGGGCCACCTGCAGGCCCGCGCGGTCGCCGACGCCGGCTGAGTCAGCCCTCGGCGCGCACCGTGCCGAGCGCGACCTCGCGCGGGGGCTGCTGCGCAGCCCCGCTCCGGAAGCGGTACGTCGTCCCCTCGTCCTGGACGACGTACGTCGTGACGCCGCTGCGGTGCCAGTGCAGGATGAGCAGGCCGTAGCGCTCGGCCAGCGTGGCGAGCGCGTCGATGTCCGGGACGTCGACGACCGGGCGCCCGGCGTTGAGGGCGATCGGCAGGACCGGCAGCAGCAGGCTCTTGTGCCGGGCCCGGATCCGGTCGGCCTCGGCGACGGGTCCGTGCATCCTGGCCAGGACGAGCAGGGCCAGTCCGAGCAGGCCGGCGAGCGCGACCGCCGTGAGGGAGGTCGTGCGCGCGGTCGCGACCCCGATGCTCCGGCCGACGGCCGACAGCTGCGCCGGGGAGATGGCGGTCCCGGAGGTCGAGCTGCTGGTGGACGCGCTGAGCGCCTCTGCCGAGCTCGGCTTCAGGGCGGTGCTGTCCAGCGTCAGCGGCAGCTCGGGGGCGAACTGGCCGCCGCCGTCCATCCAGATCCTGGGGATGACGGTGACGGTGACGGTGCCCGCGGGGATGCGCGTGACGGCAGCGGCGGCCGCGGCCCGCTCCTCGAGGGCTGGCAGGTGGAGCCGGACCGTGCCCTGCTGGGCGGCGGCCAGCGGCTGTCGCTCGCTGAGGTGGACCGTCGAGCGCCATCCGCCGGCGGTGGCGAGCTCGGCGACCACGGCGATCCTGCCCGGCCGGCCGGCGTAGTCGTAGGTGACGTCGACGGTGTCGGTCAGGCTGCGGAAGACCGGTTGCGGCGCGGTGACGGTCGTGCCGTCGTAGGCCGCCGAGGCGGGCACCGTCGCGGTGTAGGAGAAGTCGAGGGTCGAGTCGACGCTGCTGATCGTCGCGCCGAGCGCGGTCGTCGGTCGCGTCCAGCTGAGGCCGGCCAGGGCGACGCCGAGGACGCCGACGGCGGCCGCGGTGGCGGCGACCGGGCGCAGGGACGGCGGCAGCGCGCCCCACGAGGGGGCGGGCGCGGTGCTGCGGTGGCGAGGGGACACGGTGCGGCGCTCCTTGCGACGTCGGCGCTCGGTCCGGGCGACGGCGGTGCCCCCGGCGAGCAGGAGGAAGGCGTACGCGGCGAGGGCCGGCGGGCTGGTCAGCCGCGCGAGCCAGATGCCGCCACGCGGGACGTGGAGGAGCTCCTTGCCGACGATCGCGGATGCCGGGAGCTGCTCGGGGTCGAGGAAGTCGTTGTTGTCGCCCTGGAAGACGAACAGATCGCCGTCGGCCCCGACGATGCGGTGCAGGACCACCTGCTTCAGCTCGGGGCTGCGGTAGGCGACCACGTCGCCGACCTCGTACGAGCTCGCCCGGACGATCACGAGGTCGTCCGCAGCCATGCGCGGCGCCATGCTGGTGCCGAAGGTGGTGACGACGGCGAGCGTGCCTGTGAGCAGGCCGGTGCCGGCGGCGAGCACGGCAGCCGCCACCAGCAGGAGGGCGGTTCGTCCCAGGCGTCTCATGTGGATGGCCGACGGGGAGGCGGCGCCGGCAGCGCCACCTCCCCGGTGAGCGGCTGCTAGCCGTTGACCACGAAGCGGATGCTGGTGACGTTCGCGACGTCAGCGATGTCGCAGGCGATGTCGCTGAAGTCCGCGGCTCCGTCGTCCACGCCGTCCAAGTCGGC
>SCTD01000467.1 GCA_004299215.1 Frankiales bacterium
CTCATCCTGCTCTTCGGACGGTCCCCGTGAACCCTGAACGCTTGAACGGGGGACAACTGGCGTTCGGGCACCGCGGTGCGACGGATGTCCCGTTCGCGGAGGTGGAGCGGCTCGAGTGGCGCCCGGGAGACCCGGGCGAGCCGGGGGAGCTGCTCGCGGGGTTCCTGGCCCAGCACGTGCGGGGCGAGCGCTCGGTCGCGCTGCTGCTCGGCGCGCAGGGCTGCGCCCGGCTGGCCGGGCTGCCGGAGGGGCTGGCGTCCCCGGTGCCTGCCGTGCCGGAGCTGGTCGCCGTGGCGCAGGAGCCCGGCGGCGCTCCCCGCCGGGCAGCCGCTCCGGTCGTGGGGGAGTGGGCCACCTCCTGGACCGACCCCGAGCACGCCGCCGCGGTGGAGGCGGTGCGCGCGGCGATCGCGCGCGGCGACGTCTACCAGGTCAACGTCGTGGGCCACCGCAGCGCCCCGCACCGCAGCGACCCGCGCGACCTCGCCGCGGCGGTCGCCGCGCTGCCGGGCGCGTCCTACTCCGGCGTGCTGTCGGGGGAGGGCTGGGCCGTCGGCTGCGGGTCGCCGGAGCAGCTGGTCCGGGTCGTGGGAGACCGCATCACGACGGTGCCGATCAAGGGCACCGCGCGGATCGCGCCGGGGTCCGACGTCGCGCTGCGGGCCAGCGAGAAGGACCGCGCCGAGCACGTGATGATCGTCGACCTCGAGCGCAACGACCTGTCCCGGGTCTGCCGCACGGGGAGCGTCCGGGTCGAGGAGCTCTACGCGCTCTACGAGTGGTCCGGGCTGTGGCAGGCGTCCTCCACGGTGGCCGGCCGGCTCGAGGACGGCGTCTCCACCCTCGACGTCCTGCGCGCTCTGCTGCCCGGGGGGTCGGTGACGGGCGCCCCCAAGCGGGCGGCGTGCGCCCTGCTCGCCGACCTCGAGCCGGTGGGTCGTGGCCCGGCGATGGGCGCGCTCGGGGTGGTGACGACCGGTGGGATGGACCTCGGCCTGACCATCCGCACCGTGGCCGCCGACGAGGACCGGGTGCACCTGTGGGCCGGTGGCGGCATCACCTGGAGCAGCGACCCGGCGGCCGAGGTCGAGGAGGCGCACGCCAAGGCCGGCCCCGTCGTACGTGCCCTGTCCTCTCCCTAGCGTCCTGCTGAGCCCCGAGCAGGGGGCTCCGATGAGCAGGACGCAAGGGTCGGCAGGCCACCGCCTCAGGTGCGGCCGTCGTCCTCCTGGGCCTCGTGGAGGGCGGGCTCGTCGCTCATCCAGGTCGCCCGGAGCACGCGGTAGCCGGCCGCCTCGTAGGCCTCGCACACCTGCAGGTCGTCGTCCACCACCACCGCCACGGTGCGGTCGGCCGAGAGGGTGCGGAGCAGGTCGAGCTTGGCGACCCGTGCGGGCCGGAAGTCGCGGGGGCGACGCATCGACAGCCGGCCCTCCGGCAGGCCGTGCTCGGCGAACCACGCGAGCGTGTCGCGGCGGCAGCGCTCGGGGCGGCCGGTGACGTAGACGACCTCGCAGTCCTTCGCGCTCTCCTGCGCCAGCGCGACGCCCTGGGGGAGCGGCGGGTCG
>SCTD01000718.1 GCA_004299215.1 Frankiales bacterium
GCCTCGTCCTGGGTGCGCCTGGCGGCAGCGGGCGTCACGGACCCGGAGCCGTACGTCCTGCCGCTGGCGGTCGCTGCGCTCGCGCTCGGCCACCTGCGCCGGCGCCGCGACCCGAGCACCCGGTCCGTCGCGGCGTACGGTCCCGGGCTCGGGGCGGCGCTCGTCCCCAGCCTGCTGGCGTCGTACGCCGGCAGCCCGCTGTGGCGCCCGCTGACCCTCGCCGCGGTCTGCGTCGTCGTGGTGCTGGTCGGCGCGCGCGGGCGGTTGCAGGCACCCCTCGCGATCGGCGGCGGGGTGCTCGCGCTGGATGCCGCCCTGCTGCTCGCGCCCTACGCTGCGGCCGCTCCGCGCTGGCTGGTGCTGGGCGCCGCCGGGACGCTGCTGCTGGGGGTCGGCGCGACGTACGAGCAGCGGCTGCGTGACCTGTCCCGCCTGCGCGACCGCTACGAGTCGCTGATCTGACCCTGCAGGGCGGCGTCCTTGGCCCGCGCCGTGTCGGCGAGGGCGGCCTGGAAGGCGACCATCCGCTCCTGCAGCGCCGGGTCCGACATCGCCAGCATCCGCACCGCGAGCAGCCCGGCGTTGCGCGCGCCCGCGATCGAGACCGTCGCGACGGGCACGCCCGCGGGCATCTGCACGATCGACAGCAGCGAGTCCATGCCGTCCAGGTGCTTGAGCGGCACGGGCACGCCGATCACCGGCAGCGGCGTCATCGAGGCGACCATGCCGGGCAGGTGCGCGGCGCCGCCCGCACCGGCGATCACCACCGAGAAGCCCGCAGCCGCAGCGCCTTCCGCCCAGTCGAGCATGTCGCGCGGGGTGCGATGCGCGGAGACGACGTGCGCGTCGTACGCCACGTCGAACTCCTCCAGCGCCTCCGCCGCCAGCCGCATCACGGGCCAGTCGGAGTCGCTGCCCATGACGATGCCTACGCGTCCAGCCACTGTCCGGTCCTCAGGTAGTGGGCGCCGACCTGCGCCCGTCGGCGCACGACGGGCAGGTCGTCGCCGAGCGCGGTCACGTGGCCGATCTTGCGGCCGGGCTTCACGGTCTTGCCGTAGAGGTGGACCTTGATCGCCGGGTCGTGGCCCATCAGCAGGTGCAGCCGCCGGTCGAGGTCGGCGTCGCCCTCGTCACCCCCGAGCAGGTTGG
>SCTD01000468.1 GCA_004299215.1 Frankiales bacterium
GGCTGGACCCCGCCGCCCGCCGTGGTGAAGGACCTGACCTACGACGAGATCGTGCTGTCGGAGACCGACGGGGCCGTGCACGGCTGACTCACGCGAGCGGGTAGCGCTCCAGCACGGTGTGCACGACCCGCGGGTGCAGGTCGCTGCGGACCAGCTCCACCTCGGTCGCGCGCCAGTCCGGTCCGCGGTAGCCCTGCAACGGCTCGCGCGGCACCCGTCGACCGACGGTCAGGTGCGGGCGGTACGGCCGGCCGGTCGCGGTGCCGGTCGCTCCGGCGACGGCCGCGGCGAGGGCGTGCAGCGCCGGCAGGTCGCCGCCGACGCCGACCCAGACGGGGCCGCGGGCGAACGCGCCGACCCCCTCGAGCCGGAGGTCGAACCCGGCCGGCCCCGCGAGCGGCCGCGCGAGCTGCTCGTGGACGCGGCCGGGCTCGGCGTCGTCGCCGAGGAAGGCGAGCGTGACGTGCCAGCGGGACGGGTCGGTCGGCCACTCGGGCAGCTGCGCGCGCAGGTGCTGCACCGCGTGCGGCGGTGGCCGGAGCGAGACGAAGAGCCGCACGGGTCAGTCCTCGGAGGCGACGGTCTCGAGGTCGAGCCGGTGGACGGTCAGGTGCGGCCGGCCGAGGTGCGCCTCGACCCGGAGCGAGCGGGAGCGGGCGAGGGCGACGGCAGCGACGACGCCGGCCAGCGCCGTGACCGCTCCCCCGACGAGCAGGCTGCTCCGGGGGCCGAAGACCTCGGCGATGGCCCCGATCAGCGGCCCGCCCACGGGCTTGCCGCCGAGGAAGACGAGCACGTAGAGCGCCATCACCCGGCCGCGGACCTGCGGCGCGCTCGCCAGCTGCAGGCTGGAGTTGGTCGTGGTCGTGAAGGTCAGCGCGGCGATGCCGGTCGGCACCAGGAGCACCGCCATGACCGGCAGGTTCGGAGCCAGGCCCACGGCGATGATGAGCAGCCCGAGGACGATGGCGGCGCCGAGCAGGGTGCGCTGACGCGGCGGGCCCGTACGCCGTGCGCTCGCCAGCGCGCCGATCAGCGAGCCGGCGGCGAAGAACGCCGTCAGCAGGCCGTACGCCCCTGCGTCGAGCTGGAAGACGTTCTTGACGACGAGGGCCAGCGTGATCTCGAAGTTCAGCCCGAACGTGCCGATCACGAAGACCAGCACCATGGGGATCAGCAGCTCCGGGCGGCGCCGGACGTACGACAGGCCCTCGCGCAGCTGGCCCTTCGCCCGGGCGAGCCGCTGCGAGGGGTGGAGCTCCGACGTCCGGATGGCGTGCAGGCCGGCGAGCACGGCGACGTAGGACAGGGCGTTCGCGGCGAAGACCCACCCGGTACCGACCGCCGCGATGGCGATCCCCGCGACGGCCGGTCCGACGATGCGGGCGGAGTTGAAGGTGGCGCTGTTGAGGCCGACGGCGTTCGGGAGGTCGTCCGGTCCGACCATCTCCGACACGAACGCCTGCCGGACGGGGGTGTCCACGACCGACGCGAGGCCGAGGCCGAAGGCCAGGGCGTAGACGTGCCACAGCTGGACCGTCCCGGTCAGGTCGAGCACCGCGAGGGCCAGCGCGAGGACGCCCATCGCGGCCTGCGCGCCGATCAGCAGCCGCCGCTTGTCGTAGCGGTCGGCCAGCACTCCGCCGTAGAGGCCGAACAGCAGCACCGGCAGGAACTGCAGAGCCGTGGCGATGCCGAGGGCGACGCCGGAGTCGTTCGACAGCTCGAGCACCAGCCAGCTCTGCGCGACGCGCTGCGCCCAGGTGCCGGTGAGGCTGACGATCTGCCCGCCGGCGAACAGCCGGTAGTTCCGCACCCGCAGCGAGCGGAAGGTCCCGCTCACGAGCCGGCCAGCCGGTCGAGCACGGCGGCGGCCCTGCGCAGCACCTCGCGGTCGTCGGCGTCGAGGTCGCGCAGTCGCTGGGCCAGCCACGCTTCCCGGCGCCGGCGGTCCTCCCGAAGGAGGGCGGCACCCGCGGGGCTCGCCGCGAGCAGCACCTGCCGGCCGTCGGTCGGGTGATCGGTCCGGGTGACCAGGCCGGCCGCCTCGAGCGCGGCGACGACCCGGGTCATGCTCGGTGGGCGGATCCGCTCGGCCGCGGCCAGCTCGCGCGGGGTGAGCGGGCCCTGGCGCTCGAGCACGGCGAGGGCCGACAGCTGGGTCAGGCTGAGATCGCTCTCCGGCCGCTCGGCGCGCATCCGCCGGGCCAGCCGCATCACCGCCAGGCGCAGCGCGCTGGCCAGAGCGGGGTCGGAGATCGTCGGCATCGCCTGGTGCAACTCGTTCGCACCGCTAACGATTCCCGGTAGGACCAGGGGCTCAGCCCACGAGGGCGTTCTCGATCGGCTCGATCGCGAAGTAGACGACGAACAGCACGGCGATGACCCACAGCAGCGGGCTCACCTCGCGCGCCTTCCCCTGGGTGGCCTTGAGCAGCGCGTAGGAGATGAAGCCGGCTCCGATGCCGTTGGTGATCGAGTACGTGAACGGCATGAGCACGATCGTCAGGAACGCCGGGATCGCGATCGCGTAGTCGTCGAAGTCGATGTTCCTGATCTGGGTGAGCAGCAGGAAGCCGACGATCACCAGCGCGGGCGACGCCGCCTCGAACGGCACGATCGCGACCAAGGGCGTGAGCAGCAGCGCGCCGAGGAAGAGCACGCCGGTGACGACGCTCGCGAGACCGGTGCGCGCACCGTCGCCGACGCCGGCGGCGGACTCGATGTACGTGGTGTTCGACGAGGCCGAGGCCGCACCACCGGCGACGGCGGCGAGCGAGTCGACCAGCAGCACGCGGTCCGCGCCGGGCAGCCGGCCCTCCTCGTCGAGCAGGTCGGCCTCCTGGCCGACGCCGACGACCGTGCCCATGGTGTCGAAGAAGTCGGCGAGCATCAGCGTGAAGACGAGCAGCAGTGCCGCGATGACGCCGACCCGGGCGAAGCCGCCGAAGAGCGAGAAGTCGCCGAGCAGCGCCAGGTCGGGGAGGTCGAAGACCTTGTCCGGCAGCGCCGGGACGCCCAGCTGCCAGCCGTCGGGGTTGGTCTCGTCCGGGGAGACGAACGACGGGCCGATGTCGAAGACTGCCTCGACGAGGATGGCGACGGCCGTGGTGACGACGATGCCGAGCAGGATCGCCCCGCGCGTCCTGCGCGCGACCAGGATCGCGGTGAGCAGCAGCCCGAAGACGAAGACCAGCGTCGGCCAGCCTCGCAGCTCGCCACCGACACCGAGCTGGACCGGCACCGGGCCGACGTCCGTACGGCGCACGAAACCTGCGTCGACCAGGCCGATCAGGGCGATGAAGAGCCCGATGCCCACGCTGATGGCGGTCTTCAGCTGCATGGGGATCGCGTTGAAGACGGCGGTGCGAAGACCGGCCAGCACGAGGACGGCGATCACGATGCCCTCGAGCACGACGAGCCCCATCGCGTCGGCCCAGCTCATCTGCGACGCGACCGAGAAGGTGACGAAGGCGTTGAGGCCGAGCCCGGTGGCGATCGCGAACGGGTACTTCCCGATGACCCCCATGAGGATCGTCATCACCGCGGCGACCAGCGCGGTCACCGCGGCCACCTGCGGGATGCCGAGGACCCGGCCGTCGGCATCCGGGACGGTGCCGATGATGAGCGGGTTGAGCACGACGATGTAGGCCATCGTGAAGAACGTCGCGGTCCCGCCGCGGATCTCCTGCTTGACGGTCGAGCCGCGCTCGCTGATCGAGAAGTAGCGGTCGAGGCCGCTGCGCGGCTGGGTCGGGGCGGCGGTCTCCTGCGTGGTCATGGCGGAGAGAGTGCCAGACGGTCCAGCGGGCACGGCGTACGGTGGCGCCGTGCCGAAGCGACGTGTCCAGCGGCCCGATCCCCCGCCGCTGGAGACCGACGACGTGAAGGTCGTGGCCATCGGCACCGTGCTCTGGGGGGCCGGGCTGCTGGTGCTCGCCGTGCTCCGGCTGACCGGCGCCGCCGAGGTGCAGGACTGGTGGCTGGTGATGTGCGCGTGCGGCCTGGCGCTCGGGCTCTACGGCGTGCACTACTGCCGCCGGCGGCGCGCTGCGATCGAGCGCGACAAGGCCGCGGGCATCCCCCAGCGCTCCTAGCGGGGGCGCGCCCGCAGGCCTCGGGTTACGGTGCCACTCCCCCGCCCCACCCCCGAGGAGCCCGTTCGTGGCCGAGCTGACGCCGTCCCAGCGAGAGGTCCTCCGGGCCCTCGTCGACACCGCCGTCCCGTCCCTGCAGGTCGCGGACGACCCGCACGGCTTCTGGGCCCTGCCGGGCAGCGCGGTCGGCACCCACCTGGCGCTGGAGCAGGCGTTCGGCGACATGCCGGAGGCGGACCAGACCGGCATGCAGCAGCTGCTCGACGGCCTGGCGATGCTGGGCTTCCAGCACCAGGGGCGCAACACCCGCGAGGGCATGCTCGGCACCGCGATGGCGCTCGCACCCGAGGCGCTGGTCGCGATCTCCACCCTCCGGGGGGCGAGCTGCATGCTGGCGCACTCGCTCACCGACGAGCAGGGCCGCAACCCGTTCTGGGCGGAGTACGGCTACCCCGGCCCGCAGGTCGCGCCCCCGACGACGGAGCCGTACATCACGCCGCACGTGCCGACCGACGGCGAGGTGCTGGAGGCCGATGTCGTGGTCGTCGGATCGGGCGCCGGCGGCGGCACGATCGCCGGCGTGCTGGCGCAGCAGGGCATGCGGGTCGTGGTGCTCGAGGCGGGGCGGGCCACCAGCGAGCGCGACTACCGCGGGCTCGAGATCGAGGCCTCGCAGACGATGATGTACCGCGGCGGGATCGCGGTCAGCGCCGACGGCAACGTCGGTCTGCTGGCCGGCGCGACCCTCGGCGGCGGCACCACGATCAACTGGCACAACTGCGTGCGGCCGAGCGCCGAGGTCCGGTCCGAGTGGGCGCGCGACTGGGGCCTCACCGACGTCGACTCCCCCGAGTTCGACCGGCACCTGGAGACGGTGCTGGCGCGGATGAAGGCCAACGACTCCTGCTCGGACTTCAACGGCCCGCACCAGCGGATGGCCGAGGGCGCCAAGGCGCTCGGCTGGTCGATGCACACCGCCGTCCGCAACGTCGACCCCGACACCTACGACCCGGTCGCCGCCGGCTACACGCAGTTCGGCGACCCGACCGGCTCCAAGATGAGCACGCTGAACACCTACCTGCGCGACGCCTACGACCACGGCGCCGTGATCGTGCCGTCCACCCGGGCCGACCAGGTGTGCGTCGAGGACGGGCGTACGACCGGTGTCGCGGCGACGTGGACCGACCCGGAGAGCGGGGAGCAGCGGCGGGTGACCGTCCGGGCGACGCACGTCGTCGTCGCGTGCGGCGCCCTCGAGACGCCGGCGCTGCTGCTGCGCTCCGGCATCGGCGGCCCGGCTGTCGGGCAGAACCTCTACCTGCACCCCAGCGCCG
>SCTD01000469.1 GCA_004299215.1 Frankiales bacterium
CTCGCATGACGCTCGACACCCGTCTGACCGAGGAGCAGCAGTCGCTGCGCAAGACGGTGGAGGCTTTCGCGCGTGAGGTGGTGGCGCCGGTGGCGGCGCACCACGACGCGACCAAGACCTTCCCGTACGCGGTGGTGCGTGGGATGGCCGACATGGGGTTGTTCGGGTTGCCGTTCCCGGAGGAGTACGGCGGGATGGGCGGCGACTACTTCGCGCTGTGCCTGGCGTTGGAGGAGCTCGGCCGGGTCGACCAGAGCGTGGCCATCACCCTCGAGGCCGGCGTCTCGCTCGGCGCGATGCCGATCTACCGCTTCGGGACCGAGGCGCAGAAGCAGCAGTGGCTGCCGATGCTGTGCTCCGGCGAGGCGTTGGGGGCGTTCGGGCTGACCGAGCCGGGCGCGGGCAGCGACGCGGGCGGCACGCGCACGACCGCGGTGCTGGAGGACGGGCAGTGGGTGATCAACGGCAGCAAGGCGTTCATCACCAACTCCGGCACCGACATCACCCGGCTGGTCACGGTCACCGCGGTCACGGGGCAGACGAGCTCGGGGAAGAAGGAGATCTCGAGCATCCTGGTGCCCGTGCCGACGCCCGGCTTCACGGCCGAGCCGGCGTACGACAAGGTCGGCTGGCACGCCAGCGACACCCATCCGCTGACGTTCGACGACGTGCGGGTGCCGGAGGAGAACCTGCTCGGTCAGCGTGGCCGCGGCTACGCCAACTTCCTGCACATCCTCGACGAGGGGCGCATCGCGATCTCGGCGCTCGCGGTCGGCGCGGCGCAGGGCTGCGTCGACGAGAGCGTGAAGTACGCCAGGGAGCGGGAGGCGTTCGGCCGGCCGATCGGTCAGAACCAGGCCATCGCGTTCAAGCTCGCGCGGATGGAGGCGCGGGCGCACGCGGCGCGCACCGCCTACTACGACGCGGCGGCGAAGATGACGGCCGGGCTGCCGTTCAAGAAGGAGGCGGCGATCGCCAAGCTGGTGTCGTCGGAGGCGGCGATGGACAACGCCCGGGACGCCACGCAGATCCACGGCGGCTACGGCTTCATGAACGAGTACCCGGTCGCCCGGCAGTACCGCGACAGCAAGATCCTCGAGATCGGCGAGGGGACCAGCGAGGTCCAGCTCATGCTCATCGCCCGCGAGCTCGGCCTCTGATGAGATGAGCTGAGCGACGCAGTCGCCTGGCGCACCGGGGGCGACCGGCTCGAGACGCCGGCTCACCGACGCCTTGTGACGTCGCGCGATCGCGCGCACCGCGCAGGGGCAGAGCACCTCCGACCCGGTCACCTCCGGCGAGGTCCCTATCCTGCCCGGATGACGCGCGCGCTCCTGGTCGCCGGCACCACCTCGGACGCGGGCAAGTCGGTCGTCAGCGCCGGCCTGTGCCGCTGGCTGGCACGGCAGGGCGTGCGGGTGGCGCCGTTCAAGGCGCAGAACATGTCCCTCAACAGCACGGTCACCGCGGACGGTGCCGAGATCGGCCGGGCGCAGGCCATGCAGGCAGCGGCGGCCGGGGTCGCACCCGAGGCGGCGATGAACCCCGTGCTGCTCAAGCCCGGCAGTGACCGGACCAGTCAGGTGGTCGTCCTCGGCAAGCCGTGGGCGGACGTCAGCGCGACCAGCTACC
>SCTD01000470.1 GCA_004299215.1 Frankiales bacterium
GCCGAGAACGGCTGGAAGACAGCGGTTCTCGGCCATCAACCGCTCCACGGCCTCGACGCTCTGCAGCGTGTTGCGCCCCTCGGGCACGGCCAAGACCTCGACGCCCCGCTCGCGCAGGAACGCCGCGCCGGCCTCCGCCTCGGTCGTGCGGTCCCCGGGCTGTCCCCCGCCGACGGTGATCACCCGCGGCGCGACGTCGGAGTCGAAGAGCGTCCGGGCGTGCTGCAGGCGGGCCTTGAAGACCGAGCTCGGCCGGCCGTCGAACTGCGCCGCGCCCAGCACGACGATGGCGTCGCTGGTCGGCCGGGTGTCCTGCCGGGCGGTCCACCAGATCGAGCCGGCGACCCAGAGCAGGACGGCCAGGACCGCCAGCACGACGGCCGAGACGAGCCGCCGGACCCAGCGAAAGGCGAAGAGCACCTACCGAGTGTCGCTGCTGTTGTCGTCCAGTGCCGCGCGACCGGCCTCCAGCCGCGCGACCGGCACGCGGAACGGCGAGCAGGAGACGTAGTCGAGGCCGGCCGCGGAGAAGAAGTGGACGCTCTCGGGGTCACCGCCGTGCTCGCCGCAGACGCCGATCTTGAGGTCGGGCTTGGCCTTCCGACCCTCCTCCACGGCGATGCGGACCAGGCGGCCGATGCCGTCGCGGTCGATGGACTCGAAGGGCGAGACGCCGAAGACGCCGAGCTCGAGGTACTGGCTGAAGAACGCCGCCTCGACGTCGTCGCGGCTGAAGCCGTAGCCCATCTGCGTGAGGTCGTTGGTGCCGAAGGAGAAGAAGTCGGCCGACTCCGCGATCGCGCCGGCGGTGAGCGCCGCCCGGGGCACCTCGATCATCGTGCCGATCAGGGTGTGCACGTCCTGCCCCGTCCGCTCGGCCACCTCGCGGAGCACTCCCTCGGCCTCCTCGCGGACGATCTCCAGCTCCTGCACGGCCGCCACCAGCGGGACCATCACCTCCGGCCGCGGGTCGAGCCCCTCGGCCTTCAGGGTCGCGGCGGCCTCGGCCAGCGCGCGCACCTGCACGGCGAACAGACCGGGGATGACCAGGCCGAGCCGCACGCCGCGCAGGCCGATCATCGGGTTCGCCTCGTGCAGCCGGCGCACGTGCTCGAGCAGCTTCTGCCGCTTGGGGTCCATCGTCTCACCGGTCGCCGCCGCGACCTCGTGCTCGACCTGCAGCTCCAGCAGGTCGGGCAGGAACTCGTGCAGCGGCGGGTCGAGCAGGCGGACCGTCACCGGCAGCCCGTCCATGGCCCGCAGGATCCCCTCGAAGTCGCTGCGCTGCAGGGGAAGCAGCGCCTCGAGCGCGGCCTGCTGCTCCTCGGGGGACTCGGCCAGCACGAGGTCCTCGACCAGCTGGCGACGGTCCCCAAGGAACATGTGCTCGGTCCGGCACAGCCCGATGCCCTCGGCGCCGAAGCGGCGCGCGCGCTCGGCGTCCTCGGGGGTGTCGGCGTTGGTGCGCACACCCAGCCGGCGGGTCGCGTCCGCGTGCTCCATCAGCACCTTGACGGCCTGCACGAGGTCGTCGTCGGCCGCGGCTGCCTCGCCCTCGAAGTACTGCACGACCGGACTCGGCGTGACGGCCACCTCACCGAGGAACACCGCACCCGACGTGCCGTCGATCGACAGCAGATCCCCTGCCCGTACGACGATCTCGCCGACCGTCGCCGTCCCCGCGTGCGCGTCGACCTCGAGCTCCTCGGCGCCGCAGACGCAGGTCTTGCCCATGCCGCGGGCGACGACGGCGGCGTGACTGGTCTTGCCACCCCGGCTGGTGAGGATGCCCTGCGCGGCGATCATCCCGGAGAGGTCGTCCGGGTTGGTCTCGCGGCGGACGAGGATCACGTCCTCACCGGCCGCGGCGAGCCGTACGGCCTCGGCGCTGTCGAAGACGGCCTTGCCGACGGCGGCACCCGGGCTGGCACCCATCCCGGTCGTGAGCCGCTCCGCGCCCTCGGTCGAGCCGAAGCGCGGGAACATCAGCTGCGCCAGCTGCGCGCCGGAGACGCGCTGGAGCGCCTCGTCCATCGAGATGAGGCCCTCGTCGACGAGCTGCGTCGCGATGCGGAACGCCGCTCCCGCGGTGCGCTTGCCGACCCGGGTCTGCAGCATCCAGAGCTTGCCGCGCTCGATCGTGAACTCGATGTCGCACAGGTCGCGGTAGTGCGTCTCGAGCCGCTCCATGATGCCGAGAAGCTCGTCGTAGGAGGCCTTGTCGAGCTTCTCGAGCTCCTCGAGCCCGACGGTGTTGCGGATGCCGGCGACGACGTCCTCGCCCTGCGCGTTCTGCAGGTAGTCGCCGTAGTGCCCCTGGGCGCCGCTCCCCGGGTCGCGGGTGAAGGCGACGCCGGTGCCGGAGTCCTGGCCGAGGTTGCCGAAGACCATGGAGCAGACGTTCACGGCCGTGCCGAGGTCGGCCGGGATCCGCTCCTGCCGGCGGTAGAGCTTGGCGCGGTCGGTGTTCCAGCTGTCGAAGACCGCCCGCACGGCGAGGTCGAGCTGGGCGCGCGGCTCCTGCGGGAACGGCTCGCCGGTCTGCTCCTGGACGATCTCCTTGAAGCGCGTCACGAGCTTCTCGAGGTCGGCTGCGTCGAGGTCGAGGTCGTTCTTCGTGCCCTTGGCGTTCTTCGCGGACTCGAGCTCGTGCTCGAAGAGCGCGCCGTCGATGTCGAGCACCGTCTTGCCGAACATCTGCAGCAGCCGGCGGTAGGAGTCCCAGGCGAACCGGTCGCTGCCGGCCTGCTGCGCGAGTCCGTCGACGCTCTGGTCGTTCAGACCGATGTTGAGGACCGTCTCCATCATCCCGGGCATGGAGAACTTGGCGCCGGAGCGCACGCTGACGAGCAGCGGGTCCTCGGGGTCGCCGAGCCTCTTGCCCATCGCCTGCTCGAGCGCGGCGAGGTGCTCGTCGACCTCTGCCGCCAGCTCGGCCGGGACCTCCCCTGTCTCGAGGTAGGTCGTGCAGGCCTCCGTCGTGATGACGAACCCGGGCGGGACCGGCAGGCCGAGGACCGTCATCTCCGCGAGGTTCGCGCCCTTGCCGCCGAGCAGGTCCTTCATGTCCTTGCCGCCCTCGGCGAAGTCGTACACGTACTTCGTCACGCCCGCTCCTCAGCCGTCGGTCGTCCGAGGTTACCGGCGGGTGTACCTCCGGTGACGAGCCGCTCCCCGTACGACGAGCAGCAGCGCCAGCGCCGCTCCGGCGACCGCGTA
Source organism: Frankiales bacterium (assembly GCA_004299215.1). GTDB lineage: Bacteria > Actinomycetota > Actinomycetes > Mycobacteriales > SCTD01 > SCTD01. Next base: position 3,220 of record SCTD01000470.1, read on the forward strand.
CGGCCAGCGGCGGCGCTCCTGCTGCTGCTCCGTCCCGACCGGCGACGGGGCCTGCCGGACCAGCCGGTGCACCGGTGCCTGCTCGCCCTCGGTGCTGGTGAGAACGGCGGTGCCGTCGGCGGTGTAGGCCAGCCCCTCGCCCTGGAAGGTCTCCGGGAGCGGGCTCACCTGCGGGACGCCGTCGAAGGCGGCTGCGACGTCGTCGCCCTCGACGGTCCACTCGTAGAGGTCGGTGTAGGTGCGCAGCGCGACCCGGCGGCCGTCCGGCGAGATGTCGCCCGCGGTGACCAGCCGCTGGGCGAGGCTGCCGATGTTCGGCCCACCCGCGGTCCCGGTCCGCTCGAGCTCGACCTCCGCGACCAGGCTGAGGGAGTTGGGGCCGTCCGGGTCGAGCCGCTCAGGCGCGGCGTAGACCTTGGCCGGACCGGCCAGCGGCTTCGTGACGACGTACAGCCGGCCGGTGCGAGGGTGGACGAGCAGCGTCTCGGCGTCGCCCGGGCCGTCGTCGTAGCGGAGCCGGAAGCTGGTCGGGACCTCGGTCGTGACGCGCTCCCTGTCGGTGGGCGCCGGCTCGCGGACCCGGTGGACGAGCAGCCCGAGGTCACGCCGCGCGCTGTTGTCGCCGATGTCACCGAGCCACAGGCTGCTGCGGCCCTGCTCGTCGGGCCCGCGCGCCATGTCCTCCCAGTCGCGGGCCTGCACGCCCGGCAGCTCGTAGACCGTGCGCGTCTGGCCCGTCGTGGCGTCGACCGCGTAGAAGCGCGCGTCGTCACCCGAGTCGTTGTGGGTGAAGACCGTCCCCGGGTCGGTGCTGCTGGCCAGGCCGCTGGACTCGCTGATGCGCGGGTCCTGGAAGGTGAAGGCGACGACGGGCTCGGCATAGAGGGCCGCCGCGAGCAGGAGCTCGAGCAAGGTCAGACGACCCCGTAGAGCCGGTCCCCGGCATCGCCGAGACCCGGTGTGATGTAGCCCCTCTCGGTGAGCCGCTCGTCGACGGCGGCGCACACGACGGTGAGCTCGCCGTCCGGGAACGCCGCCTCCAGCGCAGCCATCCCCTCGGGAGCGGCCAGCAGGCAGATCGCGGTGATCCGCTCGGCGCCCCGGTCCCTCAGCAGCTGGACGGTCGTGATGAGGGTGCCTCCCGTGGCGAGCATCGGGTCGAGGACGAAGACCTCGCGGCCGGTGAGGTCCTCCGGCAGCCGGCTGGCGTAGGCCGTCGCCACCAGGCTGGTCTCGTCACGGACCATGCCGAGGAAGCCGACCTCGGCGGTGGGCAGCAGCCGGGTCATCCCGTCGAGCATCCCCAGGCCCGCCCGCAGGATCGGCACCACGAGTGGCAGCGGCGTGCCGAGGTGACGACCCGTGGTGGTCGCCACCGGAGTGGTCACCTCCACGGGGACGACCCGCACCTCGCGCGTCGCTTCGTACGCCAGGAGGGTCACCAGCTCGTCGGCCAGCCGCCGGAACGTCGGGGAGGCGGTCCGCTCGTCCCGCAGCGCCGTCAGCTTGTGGGCCACCAGCGGGTGGTCGACGACGAGGGTCCGCACACCCCCACGCTAGTGCCGCTCTGGGTGCGCGCATCCCCTGCGTTCTCGTACGGTTCTGGGCCGCTCAGCGCCCGAGAACGCAGGGGAGGCGCAGGGTGTGGATGACCTGAGACGACTTAGCGTGCAGGGACCACAGTTCGTGGCATGGGGCTCGAAGGACTGCTCGCGAAGCAGGGCGGCGTGGTGACGTACGAGCAGGCGCTCGACGCCGGCTGCTCCGAGCGACAGCTGCGGACCGGTGGTCGGCTCGTCCGGGTGCGGCACGGCGTGTACGCGGACCGGGCGTCGTTCGAGGCCGCCGAGCCGCACGAGCTGGTCGTGCTCAAGGTCGCGGCAGCTCGCCTCACCACCGGCGTGGACCTCGTGGCGGCCGGACGGACAGCCGCACTGGCGCTCCAGCTGCCGATCCTCGGCCAGCCCACCAGGGTCGACCTCGTCGAGCGGAAGGAGCTGCGTCCGCTGCACCACGGCAGCAGCACGACGCTGCCCGGCGACCACGTCGTCGACCTGCTGGGCGTGCCGGTGACGAGCGTCCCGCGGACAGCGGTGGACGTCGCCCGCCGGCACGGCTTCGCGGCAGGGGTCGTCACCGCGGACGCCGTGCTCCAGCGCGAGGTCGCCCGCGAGGAGCTGCTCGAGGTCGTGGAGGCCTGTCGGGGGTGGAGGGGAAGCCGTACGGCACGGCGGGTCGTGGAGCTGGCCGACCCCCTGGCGGAGACGCCACTGGAGAGCCTGGCCCGCGCACGCTTCATCGAGCACGGACTGCCGCCGTGCGAGCTGCAGGTGGTCCTCGGGGACGAGTGGGAC
>SCTD01000471.1 GCA_004299215.1 Frankiales bacterium
CTGGCAGGCGCTGACCTTCCTGTGGGACTACAGCCTCTCGTCGCTGGTCCACTCGCTGCTGGATCCCGAGGTGATGCGCACCTACCTCGAGAAGTGGATCACCACCGACGTCCACACGCACATGGGCACCGAGTGGCTGACCGGTGAGCCCGTCGGCATGTGGTACGCCGTCAACGACTACGCGATGGTGCAGACCATCGACGCCTACCTGCGCGCGACCGGCGACGTCGAGTGGCTGACGCAGGAGCTGCCCGGTCCCGGCGGGGCGCCGCTGCCGGTGGTCGCGCACATCGACCGCTTCGCCTGCAGCTGGCGGCGGTTCCGCAGCGAGAGCGGGCTGGCGAACTACGGCGGGATCGGCAACCTGCTCGAGTGCGTGAGCACCTACGTCAACGAGGTCGCGTCGCTGAACGCCGCGAACGTGTGGATGCTGCGTCGGGCTGCAGAGGTCGCGCGGTACCTCGGCGACGAGCTCGCCGCGAGCTGGTACGACGCCGAGGCCACCGTGCTGGTCGGCGACCTGCAGCAGCTCTACGCGGCAGGTGCGGGGCACTGGTACGCGCGGCAGCCCGACGGCCGCCTCGTGCCGGTGCGGCACTGCTACGACTTCAGCACGATCGCCGCGACCATCCCGGAAGACCTCAGCGAGACCCAGAAGTCCGAGATGGTGAGCTTCTTCGTGCGCGAGCTGCAGACGCCGACCTGGATGCGCGCGCTGTCCGACCGGGACACCGACGCGTCCTTCTCGGTCCGTCCGGACCACCAGTGGACCGGCGCCTACCCGGCCTGGCCGCCGAACGCGGCCGCCGCGCTCTACCGCTTCGGGCGCGCCGACCTCGCTGCGCCGTGGCTGCACGGGCTGGCGCGCAGCGCGAACCAGGGGCCGTTCGGGCAGTCGCACTTCGCCGACGGGGTGCTGGGGGCGGAGTCTGGCGGGGCGCTGAAGGCCCCGGCCGAGCAGCCCTGGATCAACGACTGGACCTGCTCGTCCAACGGCGCATGGGTAGCGCTGGTGGTGCAGTCGGTCTTCGGGGTGCAGATCGGCCTGGACGGGTCGGTCACGGCGACGCCGCAGCTCGAGGGGCTGGACCCGGACGCGCGGCTGGTGGGGCTGCGCGTGCAGGGCCGCACCTGGGACGTCGACGCCACGGGCGCGCACGAGCGCACGTGACGATCGTCGCGGTCGACCTCGGCGGGACCCGGCTGAAGTCGGCGGTGCTCACGGGCGGCGTGCCGGGACCGGTGACGGCGGTGGCGCACGGCGGCGACTGGCTCCCCGCTCTGCGGGTGGCGGTGTCCGGCGCGTCGGCGGTCGCGCTGTGCGTGCCGGGGGTGGTCTCCTCGGGTCGGGTCGTGTCGCTGCCGGGGAAGCTCCCCGGGATCGAGAACGCCGATCTGGCAGAGCTCCTCGGGCTGCCGGTGCTGCTGGTGGTGAACGACGCGATCGCCTACGGTGTCGGGGCGGCGACCGCGTGCTCCGAGCACGGCCGGGTCGTCGTGGTCACCCTCGGGACCGGGGTCGGCTGCGCGGTGGTGGAGGACGGCCGGCCACTCGGGCGCGGGCCGCTCGGCGGCGGCGTGCTCGGTGGGCAGATCGTCATCGGGGAGCAGTCCGGCCCCATCGACACCTCAGGGGCGCAGGGGACCTTCGAGGCGCGCTGCCGTGCCGACAGCCTGGTGGCGTCCGTGCCGGGAGCCGTCGACGTGGCATCGGCGTACGCGCTGGTCGCGGCCGGGAATCCTGATGCTGTGCAGGGGTTCTCGGACTACCGGTCGTGGCTGGTGAGGGGACTGGCAGCGCTCTGCCTCGCGCACGCTCCGGACTGCGCGGTCGTCGGCGGCGGCGCGGCGCGAGCCGAGCTGCTGGACGGGCTGGAGCACGAGCTGCGGGCGCACCTGTGGCACGGGCAGTCGGTCGTGCTCCGGCTGGACGAGCTGGGTGACGCCGCAGCGCTGCACGGTCTCGGGCTGCTGCTGTGATCCCGCTGCAGACCTCGACCTACGACAAGGCGCCGTACGTCCCGGTCGGGTCCGCGGAGGAGGTGGTCGTCGGGGCGCGGGCCATCGCCGCGGCGCTGTCCGGTGCGCGGGTGGTCGTGGTCGAGGCCTATCCGGGGGTGCGCACCGAGGACCTGCTGCAGGTCGTCGGCGAGGGGAGGGTGGTCGACGTCGCGACGGCGTACCGGTCGCCGGCTGCGCTGGACGAGCTCGTCGCGGCCGACCTGACGGACGACCCGCTCTTCGGGCGGCTGACGTCGTTCTCGATCCTCGACTTCTTCGACCCTGCAGCGCTCGCTGCCCTGCAGGCGTCCGTCGCGGGGTGCACCGGACGCGTCGTGGTGGTGGGAACGGGCGCGTCGCTGGTGTGCGACGGCGACCTGCTGGTCTACGCCGACCTGGCGCGCTGGGAGATCCAGCAGCGCCAGCGGTCGGGCGAGCTCGGCAACCTGGCGGCGGACAACGCGGGCGAGCGGCCGTCGCTGCTCTACAAGCGCGGCTTCTTCCTCGACTGGCGTGCGGCGGACCGGCTCAAGGCGTCGCTGCTGCCGGCCGTGGACCACTTCCTGGACACGGCGACCGGTTCCCGTCCGCTGCTCGTCGGTGGAGACGCGGTGCGCCGGGGGCTCGTGGCTGCGGCGGCGCGGCCGTTCCGCGTGGTGCCGTACTTCGACCCTGCGCCGTGGGGCGGGCGGTGGATGGAGTCGGTGTGCGACCTGCCGCCCGCTGCGAGCGGCAGCTACGGCTGGTGCTTCGACTGCGTGCCGGAGGAGAACTCCCTGCTGCTCGGGTTCGGCGACGAGCGGGTGGAGCTGCCGGCGCTGGATCTCGTTCTCTCACAGCCGATCTCGTTGCTGGGGTCACGGGTCGTCGAGCGCTTCGGGGTGGAGTTCCCGATCCGCTTCGACTTCCTCGACACGGTGGGGGGCGGCAACCTGTCGCTGCAGGTGCACCCGCTGCCGTCGCACATCCGCGACGAGTTCGGCTGGGGCTACACGCAGGACGAGTCCTACTACCTGCTCGACGCGATGCCGGACGCCACCGTCTACCTGGGGCTGCGCGACGACGTGGACCCGGCACGCTTCCTGGCCGACCTCGAGGCGGCGCAGACCGGTGGCCCGCCGTTCCCTGCCGAGGATCACGTGCACGTCCGCCCGGCGCGCAAGCACGACCACTTCCTCATCCCGGCCGGCACCGTGCACTGCTCCGGGGCCGGGTCGATGGTGCTCGAGATCAGCGCGACGCCGTTCATCTTCACCTTCAAGCTCTGGGACTGGGGGCGGCTCGGCCTGGACGGCCTGCCACGACCGATCAACGTCGAGCGCGGTCGCCGGTCGATCGTGTGGGACCGCCGCGCGTCGGTGGTGGAGCGTGAGCTGGTGAACGTCGTGACGCCGCTGGGCTCCGGCGACGGCTGGCGGTCGGAGCGCACCGGCCTGCACCCGGCCGAGCCGCTGGAGACGCACCGGCACTGGTTCACCGGGACGGTGCCTCTCTCGACGCACGGCAGCGTCAACGTGCTGAACCTGGTCGAGGGCGCGGAGGCGGTGGTGGAGTCCCCGACGGGAGCGTTCGCGCCGTACGTCGTGCACTACGCCGAGACCTTCGTCGTGCCGGCGGCGGTGGGGTCCTACACGGTGCGCGCCGTCGACGGGGAGTGCGCCGTGGTGCAGGCGTTCGTCCGGCCGTGAGGGTCGCGCTGGTCGTCGTACTGCTCTTGGTGGCGGGCTGCTCGTCCTCCCGGGACGTCGTGTCCCCGCCGCTCGCGTCGCTGGCGCCGGGCGCGACGACGGCGGAGGACTACGCGGAGGCGGCGTGCGTTCGGCTGCGGCTCGTCGCGCAGGGGGTGGCGGCGGACAGCGCCGCGTCGGTGGTGCGCCGGGAGCTCGCGGCGGCGCGGGTGCTGGCAGCGGCGGCGCTGCGTCGGGACGGGCGGTGGGCGGGGCTCTCCGGTGGGATCGCGGCTCTCGACGAGGCGGTGTCCGCGGACGACGGCGCCACCGCGGGGCCGGCGCTGCGGGTGGCGCTGCGGGAGTGCGCCGAGGGCTGATGCCGCTCACCGAGTACGGCGGGCTCGCCGTGACGGGCCTCAGCGCAGGAACAGCTCTCGCACCATCAGCGCACCGGTCGAGGCGTCGACCACCGACCCCGTGGCGGACGCGACGCGGTCCGACAGCACCCACCGCGACAGCGACGTCGTCAGCGGGACCATGGGCATCTGCTCGCACAGCAGCTCGGCCACCCGCGCGTAGCCGAGCGCGCGGTCCTCGTCGTCCTCGGCCTCGCGGGCGACCCGGTCGAGAACGCGGTCGACGTCAGGATCGGAGAAGCGACTGAGGTTGTCGCGGCCGATCCGGTCGGACGAGAACAGCGGGTGCAGGTAGCCGTCGACCGACGAGTGCGGCACCGACCAGCTGAAGCGGAACATCCCCTCGAAGCCGCGCGTGCCGGTGCCGCGGGCGAGGAACTCGTCGTACGACAGCGGCGTCGGCACCGCGACCAGCCCCACCGCCTCGCGCAGCTGGCGGGCGACCTCGGCGACGAGCTCGCCGTTCCGCAGCTCGTCGTTGAACAGCAGCGGCACCCGCACGCTGCTCAGGTCCGCGCCGGACGAGCGCAGCAGCGCGCGCGCACCCTCGACGTCGCCTCGGGCGGGCAGCCCGGCGCAGGTCGAGTCCGCCACCGGCGGGAGGAACCCCGTCGCCGGCGCTCGCGTCCCCGGGAAGACCCGGCGGACCAGCTCCTCCCGGTCGATCGCCAGGGCGAGCGCCCGACGCACGGCGGGGTCGTCGAAGCCGGCGACGCCGGTCGGCAGTCCGAGGTACTCGAGCATCACCCCCGGCCCGGACTCCGCCGCGTCTGCCGGCCGCGCCGCGGCGACGTCCGCCGTCCCGGCGAGCACCGCCTCCGCAGCCGCGTCGGCGGAAGGCAGCACCAGCAGCTCGACCACGTCGGCGTACGACGCACCGCCTCGCGTACGCGAGGAGTCGACCGGCGTGTAGGCATCGGAGCGGACCAGGCGGACCGTGGTGTCGCCGGGTGCGTAGGGGCTGTCGAGGACGTACGGGCCGACGCACACGGGGTTGCGCGCGAAGCCGGCCGGGTCCCGCTCGGCGGCGGCCTGCGAGACCGGGGCCGTGACGGGCGACGTCAGCACGCGGACGAAGTCCGACAGCGGCTCGCGCAGCGTGATGAGCACGTTCTCGTCGTCGCGCACCTCGACGCCGATGAGCCGGCGTCGCTCGCTGTCCTTGTCGGTGGGCACGTCCCCGTGCATCTCCGGGTAGCCCGCGATCGGCGAGAGCAGCTCCGCCGACGTGCTGGCGTAGTCCGCGGAGGCGACGCGCGAGAGGGAGAACGCGACGTCGGCAGCGGTCAGCGGCGAGCCGTCGGAGAAGACGACGTCGTCGCGCAGCCGCAGCGACACGGTGCTGCCCCCGTCGGCGATCAGCCACGACGACGCGATGCCGGGCACGAGCTCGCCGGTCGCCGGGTCGGTGCCCAGCAGCGGCGTGCACAGGGCGCGCGCGAGCAGCAGCCCGACCGGTTCGTAGGCGTTGCCCGGGTCGACCCCACCGGGTTGCGTCGTCGCGATGCGCAGCGTGCCGCCCGGCTCCGCCGCCGCGCTGCCCGTCCGCAGGGTGGGCGCCTCCTCGGAGGTGCACGCGACGAGCAGTGCCAGCGCGAGCAGGGCGAGGAGCCTCCTCACGGCTGCACCCCCGGCCGCGGCTCGCTGCGGATCGTGGCGGCGTTGGATCGGCTGACGCCGGCATCGCCGTCGGTCCCGGCGAAGGCGACGGCGTCACGCAGGACGACACCGCCGTACTGCGTGCCGACGTGGTAGGTCGCGTCGAAGGTGAGGTCCTGCGTCGGGCTGACCAGCCGGCCGTCGGTGACGTCGAGCACCCAGCTGTCCAGCGGGGTGCCGCACGCGTCGACCCGCGCCTTGCCGGTCACCGCCGACGTCCAGGTGATGACGGTGCCGGTGGTCGCGTCGGCGCCGCGCGCCTCGACGACCGCGCCGCGCACCAGCGGGAACGCCGCGAGCTGCAGCGACGGGACCGGCGTGAAGACCGACTCCTGGCCGTCGCTGCCGCGGCTGGTGACGTCGTAGACGTAGAGACCCGGCGCGGGGTCGGTCGGCAGCGGCTGGGTGACCGCGACCAGGTAGGTCGTGGTCGTGGTGACGTCGCCGAGGAGCTCCTGCACGGTGAACAGGAACCCGCTGCCGTCGTCCGCCTCGAGCGCGCCGCTGACGGTGCGCAGCGACAGCGCCGGGAAGGTGCCGCGTCGCGCATCGGCGCCGCTGACCTCGAACGTGCCGACGTTGCGGAAGACGTACGCCGCCTGGGCCGGTCGCGCGGTGATCCGTGACGGCGCCTCCAGGGCGGGGGCCTCGCGCGGGTCGGCGGTCGGGCAGGGCGTGGCGGTCGGGAGCGGTGCCGGCGGTGCGACCGGTCGGCCGGGAGGCGGGATCCCGAACGGCGGCGGGGGCAGCGTCACCACGCTCGGCGGCGGCAGCACGATCACGGTGGGCACGGGCGGTGCCGTCGACACCGGCGTCGGCGACGTCTGGGTGCCGAGCACGACGTTGCTCGGCACCTCCTTGAAGTCGACGCTCAGCGGGCGGTCCGGTCCGGCGCACGCCGTGGTGAGCAGGAGCAGCAGCCCGCCGGCGACCGCGCGCCTCATGCCGCGCTCCCGCGGCGCGGGTCGGGCACGGGGACGTCGGCGGGACGGAGCTGCTCGGCGCGCTCGCCGCGGGCGAAGGCGAGCACCGACCCGAAGAGCCGCTCGCTGTCCTCGTAGGCGCCGCGGGCGGACATCAGGTAGTAGCCGCGGCCGTTCGGCGTGAACGACAGCAGGATCGTCAGCTCCGGCAGCGCGAGCCGGTAGACGCGCTCCTCGCCGATGCGGGCCGGACGGAAGCGCCCGTCGCCCAGCCCTTGCAGCACCGCGTCGCGGGTCCGCGGCGAGCGGGTGTCGATGGTCGGGTCGAGCGACGCGACCTGGAGCGAGCCCTGCACGACGTCACCCTGTCGCACGCTGAAGACGACGCCCTGCGGCACCAGCGACCGGTCGCTCCCCTCGTCGAACGCCGCCTCCGCCTCGCGCTCGCGGACGAAGCGGACATCGCCGATCGCCTCCGGCACGACGCGGTCCGGCAGCGCCTGCACCTCGGGCGCGGCCGGCTCGGGTCGGGTCAGCGCGACGGCGGCGGTGACCGCCGCGAGGAGCACCACGGTCGCGAGAGCGATCCGGCGCACCGGGAGCCGGCGGCTCCACAGCATCGGCAGCTCGGTCGTCCACGGGTTGCTCAGCGACGCGCGCGAGGCGGCGGCCGCGACGCGGGTGAGCCCTGGCTGCGCGCTGCGCAGACGGCGCCCGACCGACCGCGACATCGTCTCTGCGGCCTCGACGTCGTCGGCGCGGATGTCGCGGGTGAGGTCGCCCCACAGCGTGCGCGTCACGAGCCAGGCGAGCTCGCGGTGCTCGGCGTCGGGCTCGACGCGGGCGACCAGCTCGAGCGGCGACACGGCAGGGCCGGCGATCCCCAGATCGGTGACGCTGTCGCGCAGCTCGCCGTACGCCGCGGCGATCCGCGCGCGCGGGCCGAGCCGGAGCGCGGCACGTCGCCGCGCCGCACGGCGCAGCGCCTTGACGATCACGGGGTAGAAGGCGGCCAGCAGCCCGATCACCAGCAGGAACGGCAGCCCGCGCAGCGCGTAGTAGCGGACGTAGACGTAGGCGAGCCGTGCGGTCGACAGCTCGACGGGGACGTAGGTGATGAGGGCGAGCTCGTCGGTCGGGCGCACCGACGGGTCGTCGTTGCGCTGACCGGCGGCCGTGCTCGCGCGCGCCTTGGGCGGGGTGCCGACGATCGGGACCCAGCCGGCGCCGGTGACGTGCGCCTCCAGCCACGTCGCGCCGTGCTTGGGGCGGATCTCCCACCGGTCGCGGCCGACCTGCTCCCCGCCGAACCAGCCGTAGCCGATCCGCGCCGGCACGCCCGCCCAGCGAGCGAGCAGGACCTCGGCAGCGGTGATCTCGTACGGCGAGGCCTCGTCGCCGTCGAGGATCTCGCCGACGCGCTCGGGCGTCACGTCGACGGGGTTGCCGGCACCGGCGGCGACCACGTTCGCGTAGTAGGCGCGGCGCACGAACTGCAGCCGCGCGAACCCCTCCGGCGGCGCCTCGGCCAGCAGCGCCGTGACCTGCTCCGGCGGCGACGGGACGTCGAGGAACTCCGCCACCTCCTCGGTCGGCGGACCGGCTTCGGCGAGCTGGGCGCCGGTCGGCGGGGCGGGCGCCACGACGTCGTACGTCGTGCCTCGCCCGGGGCGGGTGCCTGCGGTGCGCAGCGACTGAGTGCGCGGGTCGTACTGCACCTGGGGCCCGCCGCGGACGGCGAGCGGGTTGGCCAGCCCGGGCAGCGCCTTGCCGGGGAGATCGGCGATCTCGATCCGCGCGGTCAGCCCGGCGGCAGGGACGGGGCCGCGGGTGTCGCCGTCCACCTCCGGCACGTCGCCGTCGACGGGCACCAGCGTCGAGACGTCGAAAGGCGGTGTGAGCCAGGCGGTCCCGTCGTAGACGTCGAGCGTGCCGAGCCGCCAGGTCGTCGGCCGGTCGGCGGTCACCGTGAACAGCACCCGGTCGGCAGCGGGTGGCGGCGTCGGGGGGCGCTGCGGCGGCACGACGGCCTGCGCGCTGGGTGGTGGGAAGAGGAAGCCGACCTGCGCCGTGGCGAGCAGCGCGCCGCCGAGCGCGACCAGCGCGACCGCGCCGCGAGCCAGCCGGCGCAGCTCGAAGCGGCCGTCGCCCGCGCCTTCCGCGGCGAGGTCCGCACCGAAGG
>SCTD01000472.1 GCA_004299215.1 Frankiales bacterium
CGTCGATGAGGCGGTAGTGCCCGGCGTACGGCACGGCGGGCTTGGCGCGGTCGTCGGTCAGCAGCTCCAGCCGACCCCCCTCGCCACCGGCGAGGACGACGACCAGGACCCGCGGCTGCACCATGGGAGCTGTCCTTCCCCCGGCGATGGAAAAAACTTCGCGCGGGCGCGCGAGATTCTGGTGTGACCTCCGTTGCAGGGGGTGTAGGGCGGCGCTGGGCCGCCCCACCCGAAGGAGAACCCCCTTGAAGCGCATCCTCCTCGCCGCTGTCGCCGTCGTCGCCCTCGGCGCCTTCGCGGCCCCCGCGTCGGCCGCCGGTCAGGTCTGCCTGACCACCGACGTCAACGTCAACGGCACGGCCCTGCCGACCAACGGCACGAACTGCATCGACACCCCCTAGCACCACCCCTCAGACGTCCGAGGGTCCGCTTCCCCTGCTGGGTGGGGACGCGGGCCCTCGGCGCGTTCGGGGGTCTACAGGCCGGGCCTGGTCATGCTCAGCACGTCGAGCGCCTCGTCGAGCTGCTCCTCGGTGAGCGTGCCGTCGGCGACGAAGCCGCCCTCGATCACGACCTGGCGGATCGTCTTCTTCTCCTTGAGCGCCGTCTTCGCGACCTTCGCGGCGCTCTCGTAGCCGATGTACTTGTTCAGCGGCGTGACGATGCTCGGGGAGCTCTCGGCCAGCTCCCGGCAGCGCTCCTCGTCGGCGACGATCCCGTCGACGGTCCGGTCGGCCAGCAGCCGGGAGATGTTGGCCAGCAGGCGGATCGACTCGAGCAGGTTGCGCGCCATGACCGGCAGCATCACGTTGAGCTCGAAGTTCCCGGCCGCTCCCGCGAAGGTGATCGCGGCGTCGTTGCCGATGACCTGCGCGCAGACCATGTGGGTCGCCTCCGGGATGACCGGGTTCACCTTCCCGGGCATGATGCTGCTGCCCGGCTGGAGGTCCGGCAGCATGATCTCGCCGAGGCCGGCGCGCGGGCCCGAGCCCATCCAGCGCAGGTCGTTGCAGATCTTGTTGAGGCCGACGGCGATCGTCTTGAGCTGGCCGCTCGCCTCGACCAGCCCGTCCCGGGCGCCCTGCGCCTCGAAGTGGTCGCGCGCCTCGGTGAGCGGCAGCCCGGTGGCGCGGGCCACCTCCTCGATCACCGCGGCGCTGAAGCCGGGCGGGGTGTTGATGCCGGTGCCGACGGCGGTGCCACCGAGCGGGAGCTCGGCCAGCCGCGGGAGCGACGCCTGCAGGCGCTCGATGCCGTAGCGGACCTGAGCGGCGTACCCGCCGAACTCCTGCCCCAGCGTCACGGGGGTGGCGTCCATGAGGTGGGTGCGGCCGGACTTCACGACGGTCGCGAACTCGTCCCGCTTGCGCTCGAGGGAGGCGGCGAGGTGCTCGAGCGCGGGCACGAGGTCGTTGACCACGGCCGACGTCGCGGCGATGTGGATGCTGCTGGGGAAGACGTCGTTGCTGGACTGGCTGGCGTTGACGTGGTCGTTGGGGTGGACCGGGCTGCCCAGCCGGTCGGTCGCGAGGGTGGCGAGCACCTCGTTGGTGTTCATGTTGCTGCTCGTGCCGGAGCCGGTCTGGAAGACGTCGACCGGGAAGTGCGCGTCGTGGTCCCCGGCGGCCACCTCGGCGGCGGCGTCCTGGATGGCCTGCGCCATGTCCTTGTCGAGCACCCCGAGGTCAGCGTTGACCTTGGCGGCGGCGGCCTTGATGCGGGCGAGCGCCTCGATGTGGGCGCGTTCCAGCCGCTGGCCGCTGACCGGGAAGTTCTCGACCGCCCGCTGGGTCTGGCTGCGGTACTTCGCGTCCTTCGGGACCCGCACCTCGCCCATCGTGTCGTGCTCGATGCGCCACTCCTGCGTCTGATCAGCCATGGGTGCCATCCTGCCAAGGCCTCTGACAGGCTGCGCGCGTGCCCCGGTCGAGCCTGCGCGACGCGATGCGGCGCAGGGGTGCCGCCTCCGCCGCGCGGCTGAGGTCGGGGGCGTGGCCGGTCGTGCAGTGCTCCATCGGCGCTGCCGTCGCCTGGGAGCTCGCGTCGTCGGCTCTCGGCCACGACCGGCCGTTCTTCGCCTGCGTCGCCGCGGTGGTCTGCCTCGGCGTGCGAGCCGCGCAGCGGCTGCGCCGGGTCGCCGAGCTGGCCGTCGGCGTCACGGTGGGGGTCGCGGTCGGGGACGCCCTCGTCGACCGGATCGGCACCGGCGCGTGGCAGATCGGCGTCGTCGTCGGGATCGCCCTGGTGCTCGCGCTGGTCCTCGACGGCGGTGCGCTCGTGACGGCGCAGGCCGGCCTGCAGGCGGTCTTCGTCGTGGCCCTGCCCCGGGTGCCGGGCGGGGAGGTGGCGCGCTGGGAGGACGCCATGGTGGGCGGGGCGACGGCGCTCGCGGTGGCGGCGCTGCTGCCCGCGGCGCCCTGGCGCAGCGCGCACGCCATCGGCGCGGGGCTGCTCCGCGAGCTGGCGTCGGTGGTCCGCGAGTGCGCTCGGGCGCTGCGCGAGCAGGATGCGGCGACGGCCGCGTTCGCGCTGGCGCGTGGGCGCGCGACCCAGCCCGTGCTCGACCGGTGGGCGGAGGCGCTCGCCACCGGGCGGGACATCTCCCGGCTGTCGCCGCTGCGCCGGGACACCGGTCACGTGTGGGAGTCGCAGTCGTCGTTGCTGTCGGGGGTCGACCGCGCGACGCGCAACCTTCGCGTACTCGTGCGGCGGGTGCTCTTCGCCATCGGCAGCGGCGATCCGCTGCCACCGTCCCTGCCCGGGCTGCTGGAGCAGCTGGCCGCGGCGCTCGACGTCATGGCGTCGGACGTCGGCGGGGACCAGGCGCGGGCGGTGTCGGACCTGACCTCGCTGGGCGGCCTGCTCGACCCGGTGACGCTCGGGGGCAGCCTGTCGGCGTCGGTGGTCGTCGGGCAGCTGCGGACGGCCGTGGTCGACCTGCTGGAGGGCTGCGGCGTCGAGCCGGCGCGCGCCCGGGCGATCCTCCCCCCGGCCCGCTGACTGCCCCCTTGCGTCCTGCTGCGCCCCGCGCGAGGTGCTCCTCTCAGCAGGACGCACCAGGCTGTCCACAAGGCGTACGGCAGGCCGGCCTGGTGCGGGGGATCTCTGATGGGCTGGCCCGCATGGCCGCCCGACCGCTCCCGCCGGATCTCGCTCGTGCCGCCGCCCGGCGTCTCGGCAGGTCACAGGCGCAGGTCGTGAGCCGGCGGCAGCTCTACGGGGCTGGTGTGCCGCGCTGGCTGGTCCGCAGGGAGCTCTCGATCGGGCGGTGGCAGCGTCCCGGCCGGCAGACGGTGGCTCTGCACAACGGCCCGCTCGAGCCCCGGGCACGGAGGTGGGTCGCGGTGCTCGAGGGCGGGCCGAGGTGTGCCCTCGACGGGATCTCGGCGCTGCAGGAGGCCGGGATCGAGGCGCTCACCGATGACCTCGTTCACGTGATCGTCGCGAAGGGCAGCCGGCGCGTGAAGGTGAAGGGTGTCCGCTTCCACGAGAGCCGCCGTTGGGACGCGCAGGACCTCGTGACGGGGGGCATCCCGAGGACGGCGCCCGCCGTCGCTGCCGTCCACGCGGCGCTCTGGGCGCGGAGCGACCGCCAGGCGACGTTCTTCCTCACACTGGCGGTCCAGCAGCAGAAGGCGTCCGCGCTGGAGCTCCTGCAGGCGGCTGAGGAGGTGCGGCGTCACCCCCGGCGGCGGCTGCTCCGGCGTGTCATCCGCGAGCTGTCAGGCGGCGTGCGCAGCCTGAACGAGCTGGACGTCGCGGTGGCGATGCGCGAGCGCGGGCTGCCGGAGCCGGCGCGCCAGGCGCTGCGTCGACGGCCGTCCGGGAGGCAGTACCTGGACGCGGACTTCCCGGACCACGAGATCACCCTCGAGATCGACGGGCCGCAGCACGACGAGCCGGACGCGCGGCTGCAGGACCTCCTGCGGGACCTGGGGCTCGCGACGGAGGGGCGCACCGTGATCCGCATCCCGATGGTGGCCTGGACGCTCGACCGGGACCGGGTCCTCGACGCGCTCGAGGAGCTGTTCGCCGCACGGGGCTGGCGTCGACCCGCAGCCTGATCCCGTACGTCCTGCTGACCCCCGCGTCAGGTGCTCCTCTGAGCAGGACGCAACGGCTCAGAGGTCGACGTCGACCACGAGCGGGGCGTGGTCGGAGGCGCCCTTGCCCTTGCGCGCCTCGCGGTCGACCCACGCGTCCTGGACCGGCACCGCCCGGGTCGCCAGCACGTAGTCGATCCGCATGCCGAGGTTCTTGTGCATCATCCCGGCGCGGTAGTCCCAGTAGGTGAACGGCACGTCGCCCTTGCCGGGGCGGGCCTCCACGTCGACCAGCCCCCAGTCGAGCAGCGCCTGCACCGCCGCGCGCTCGGCCGGCGTCACGTGGGTGGAGTCCGCGAAGGCCCCGATGTCCCACACGTCGCGGTCGTGCAGCGCGACGTTGAGGTCGCCCATGACGACCAGCGGGTCGGCAGGGTCACGGGCGGCCAGCTGCTGACGGAGCGCCTCGCACCACGCCAGCTTGTAGTCGTAGTGCGGGTCGCCGAGCGCCCGGCCGTTCGGGACGTAGCAGCTGTAGACCCGCAGCGGGCCGCACTGCGCCGACACCAGCCGCGGCTCGGGGTGGCCGTCGAGGACGTTGCTGACGTCCTCCAGGCCGACCTTCGACAGGATCGCCACGCCGTTCCAGCGCCCGTCACCGCTGTGCGCGGCGTCGTACCCCAGGGCCTGCAGCGGCATGTACGGGAAGGCGGCGTCCGCGCACTTGGTCTCCTGGAGCGCGACCACGTCCGGGGCGACCTCCTCCAGCCAGGGCAGCAGCCGCGGGAGCCGCGCCCCGATGGAGTTGACGTTCCAGGTCGCGATGCGCACGGGAAGGAGGCTACGGCCGCGTTCGCTGCGTCCTGCTCAGCGGAGCAGCACGAGCGCGACGCAGCAGGACGCACGGGCCTACGGGGGCCAGGTGCCCTCGCCGAAGGGGCCGGGGGTGCGCCCGCCGCCGGTGCCGAGGTGGTCCGGCCACTCGGCGGGGGCGACCGACCCGACGGTCACCGTCACGAGGGCTCCGCTGCGGTTGCCGGCGCCGTCGACCAGCCCAC
>SCTD01000473.1 GCA_004299215.1 Frankiales bacterium
CCTGCGATCCACGGAGGACTCCTCAGCATGGCCACGAACGGTGAGAAGGCGTACGAGCTGCACAAGGCGGCGATCGGCGAGACCGAGGGCACCGGCGAGTGGGTGGAGATCACCCAGGAGCGCATCAACGCCTTCGCGGACGTCACCGAGGACCACCAGTTCATCCACGTGGACCCCGAGGCGTGCAAGCAGATGTCGCCGTGGGGCGTGCCGATCGCGCACGGCTTCCTCACGCTGTCGCTGCTCACCCACCTGTCCGCCTCGATCCCCACCCCGCCGGAGCGGCTCGCGGGCATCGTCATGGGCGTGAACTACGGCTTCGAGAAGGTCCGCTTCGTCAACCCGGTCAAGGTCGGCCAGAAGATCCGCGCCACCAGCGTGCTGTCCGCGGTCGAGGCGAAGGACGCCAACACGCTGCAGGTCACCAAGACGATCACGGTCGACATCGAGGGCGAGGGCAAGCCGGCTCTCGTCGCCGAGTGGGTGACCCGCCTCGTCTACGGCTGAGCGGGGCGAGTCGCCGGAGCTCGCCGCGCGCTACGCCGCGCTCGAGCAGAGGCTCGAGCCGCAGCGGCAGCTGAGCATCGCCCGGGGCCCGATCGGGCTGATCGGCGTCCTCGTGGCGCTGTCCCTCGCCGTCGGCACGGTCGCGGCCATCGACCTCCGCCGGCTGCAGACCCCGCGCGGCACAGCGCTGGCGTGGACGGGCGCGGCGGTGTTCGGCGACTGCACGGCGTACGACCGGCTCTCCATCGCTCCCGCGCCCGAGCGGCGCAGCGACGCAGCAGTCTGCCGCGCGCTGCGCGCGTCGACGGAGGACGCGCGGGCCGCCGCGGCGACCATCGGCATCGAGCTGCGCTCGGTCGCGCAGCGCGGGCGCGAGGCGACCGCGGTCGTCGCGATCCGTCGCGGTGAGGAGGAGACGACGGTCGAGATCCCGCTGCGGCGCACCGGCGACGGCTGGGGCGTCCTGCTCACCGACGAGGTGTGCCGGGCCGTCGGCTGCGCGTAGTCCCCGGCCTCATCCGTTGAGGTGACCCACCGGGGCCACGGGCAGGCCGGTCCGCTCGCACACCCAGAAGGGGTCCGGTCCGAGGTCCGGCTCGATGAACAGCGCGTGCCGGCCCACCTCCTCGCAGGAGGGCTCGCGGCACGGCGGCCACTGCGGGTCCACGCCGTGCACCGCCTCCTGCGCGTCCTGCGCGAGCAGTCCCAGCACGTGCTCGGCGCCGTCCGGCCACTGCTGCACCCACCAGCGCCGGTGGTCGGCGGCGGCGTCCAGCGCGGCGTCCCAGCGCGGATCCGCCAGGTCGGCCGCGACCAGCGCGCGGGCCGCCTCGACCGGGCCGTAGTCAACGGTCAACCGAGCTGGACCGAGCCGTCGTCGCGCAGCGGCCACCCCGGGTTGTGGGCCACCTCCCACGGGTGGCCGTCCGGGTCGAGGAAGATCCCGCTGTAGCCGCCCCACTCGGTACGCGCGCCACCGCGCCCGATCCGCGCGCCCGCCGCGCGCGCCTGCTCGAGGACTGCGTCGACCTCCTGCTCCGACCGCACGTTGTGGGCGAGCGTGATCCCGCCCCAGCCGCCGCTGTCGACGACGCAGCTGTCCTCGGCGAGCAGCCCTCGGTCCCACAGGGCGAAGACGAGACCGCCTGCGGAGAAGAAGAACACGTCGTCCAGGTCGTCCTCGCGGGGCGCCCACCCCAGCGCCCGGTAGAACGCGACGGACGCGGCGAGGTCGCGCACGCCGAGCGTGATGCAGCTGATCCGCTGCTCCATGTCACGCCTCCTGTCAGCGCACCCCGGCGACAGTGGAAGACAACCACGCGGCCACGCGCCTGGTCGCATCCAGATCGACCCACGTGTGTCCGTGGTCGGACACGACCTGCAGCCGCACCGTGCCGCCACCGCTGCACGACCGGTGATCGGTGACGGTCGTCGACCCGACGCCGAAGGTCACCGGAGCGGTGCAGCCGCCGGCGGCTGCGAGGCGGCGAGCCGACTCGCGCACCGACGGCGGCGCGATGCCGAGGATCGGCACGACCTCGTCGCTGCCGTCGACCGGGACGGTCTGGTCGAGAGCGCCGTTCAGCGACAGCATGCGCGGGGTGTGGCTCAGGCCCGGGCACCCGGTGACGAGCGTGCCGGACACGGCGACCACGGCCGCCGCCCCGAAGGCCGGGGTGCAGGCCAGGCGCCAGGCCATGAACGCCCCGACGGAGTGCCCGATCACCACGGTCCGTCCGGCGTCCGCCCCTGAACGGCGCACGGCATCGGCTCTCATGGCGGTCACCGCGGCCACGTCGTCGAGGTCCTGCTCGGCCGGCCGCCCGCAGCAGGCGCCGGCGTTCCAGCTCGCCGCGTCGTGGCCGGCCACCATGACCGTGACGCCGTGGTCGCGGAACGCGTCGAGCCCGTAGCGGTCGTACTCCGTGCGCAGCAGCGTGTTGGCGGCCGGCAGCACGACGAGCAGGGCAGGGTCGGAACGCAGCACCACCCGGCGCGCGGGGGCGAGCAGGTAGGGGCGGTCGATGCCGCCGCTGCGGACGGACAGCTGCGCCGCGCCGCGCGCGTCGGCGCCCGGGAGGTCGATGTCCTGCGCGGCGACCAGCTGCGCGCCGCTCAGGCCGGTCGCGTCCTCCAGAGGCGGCAGCGGCACGGGCCGCGGCCACTTGTGGACGCCGCCGGCGGCGCCGGTCGGGACCACGGCGCCCTCCTCGTGCTCCGCCGCGCCACAGCCGGGCAGGGCGGCGAGCAGCACGACGGCGCAGGTGACGGCCAAGGCATCGAGTGCCCTGCGCCGCATCCGGGTCACCCTCCTGACAGCACGTCGTCCGCGTCGACGATGGTGTAGGCGTACCCCTGCTCGGCCAGGAAACGCTGCCTGTGCGCGGCGTACTCCTGGTCGAGCGTGTCCCGGCTGATCACGGTGTAGAAGTGCGCGCTGCGGCCGTCCTCCTTCGGACGGAGCACGCGGCCGAGCCGCTGCGCCTCCTCCTGCCGGGAGCCGAAGGTGCCGCTGATCTGGATCGCGATCGTGGCCTCGGGCAGGTCGATGGAGAAGTTGGCGACCTTGCTGACGACCAGCCCCGGGATCTCCTTGCGCCGGAACAGGTCGTAGAGCCGCTCCCGCTCGGCGTTCTTGGTCGAGCCCTGGATGACCGGCATGTCGAGCGCCTCGCCGACCTCGTCGAGCTGGTCGAGGTAGGCGCCGATCACGAGGACCTGGTCGTCGTGCCGCTCGACGAGCTTCTTGATCACGGCGATCTTGGTGTGCGCCGTCGAGGCGATCTTGTAGCGCTCCTCCGGCTCCGCGGTGGCGTACTCCAGCCGCTCCGCGTCCGTCATCGTCACCCGCACCTCGGTGCAGTCCGCGGGAGCGATCCAGCCCTGGCTCTCGATGTCCTTCCACGGCGCGTCGAAGCGCTTGGGACCGATCAGGCTGAAGACGTCGCCCTCCCGGCCGTCCTCGCGCACCAGCGTCGCGGTCAGGCCGAGCCGCCGCCGCGACTGCAGGTCCGCGGTCATCCGGAAGACGGGAGCCGGCAGCAGGTGCACCTCGTCGTAGACGACGAGCCCCCAGTCGCGAGCGCCGAACAGCTCGAGGTGGGCGTACTCGCCCTTCCGCTTCGTGGTCATGATCTGGTAGGTCGCGATGGTGACCGGCTTGATCTCCTTCTTCTCGCCGGAGTACTCGCCGATCTCCTCCTCCGTCAGCGAGGTCCGCTTGAGAAGCTCGGCCTTCCACTGCCGGCCGCTGACGGTGTTGGTGACCAGGATCAGCGTCGTCGCGCCGGCTCGGGCCATCGCGGCAGCGCCGACCAGCGTCTTGCCGGCACCGCAGGGGAGCACGACGACGCCGGAGCCGCCGTGCCAGAAGCCGTCGACCGCGAGCGACTGGTAGTCGCGCAGCACCCAGCCGTCCTGGTCCAGCTCGATCGGGTGGGCCTCGCCGTCGACGTAGCCGGCCAGGTCCTCCGCCGGCCAGCCGACCTTGAGCAGCGCCTGCTTGAGCCGGCCGCGCTCGGACGGGAAGGCGATGACCGTCTCCGGGTCGAGGCGTACGCCCAGCATCGGCGACACCTTCTTGCTGCGGACGACCTCCTCGAGCACGGCGCGGTCCGTCGTGCGCAGGACCAGTCCGTGGATCGGGTCCTGCTCGAGGCGGAGCCGGCCGTAGCGGTCCATCGTGTCCGCGACGTCGACCAGCAGCGCGTGCGGCACCGCGTAGCGGCTGAACCGCACCAGCGCGTCGACGACCTGCTCGGCGTCGTGCCCCGCGGCGCGGGCGTTCCACAGGCCGAGCGGGGTGAGCCGGTAGGTGTGCACGTGCTCGGGCGACCGCTCGAGCTCGGCGAACGGCGCGATCGCCATCCGGCACTCGGCCGCCAGCGGGTGGTCGACCTCCAGCAGGAGGGTCTTGTCGGACTGGACGATGAGCGGGCCGTCAGGGGGGTTCACCACAGGAGTGTCCAACGCGCGGCGCGCCCGGTCTGATCCCGCGCTGCCCTTCTGCGGAGGTGCGGTCACGGGAAGGGGTGCTCACGCGGGGGCGTCGTCCACGTCGGCGACGCCGGTGATGCGGTGCAGGGCGAAGGTGCGGTCCTCCTGGCGCAGGTGGTCCCAGGCGCTGACGAAGCCCCCTTCGACCCCGCGCGGCTCGACGACCCGGGAGGTGGCCCGGCCCTGGGCGTCGACGTAGCCGAGCCACACCTGCCGCCGCTCCCGCGCCGCGGACTGCAGGAAGGCGAGGGTGTCCGCGGTGGTCGACCGGGTCGTCGTGACCGGCGCCCGCCGGGCGGCCCGCGCCGCGAGATCTCCCGCGCGCAGGGCGGTCACGGACAGCGCCGCCTGCTCGGGCGCGAGGGTGGTCTCGGTGTGCCGGTGCGGCCGCTGCCGCGGCTGGGTACGCCGAGCCTCGGGTCGCGCGAGCAGCAGCGCGCCGTCGGGCGCCTCCGCCGCGGGCGCGTAGCCGGCGGCCCGGAGCAGCTCCAGCACGCGATCGAGGGGAGCGCCGCTGACGAGCACCGTGGGCGCGAGCCGGCGCAGCCGCAACGGCTCGGCACGCTTGGCGGCCAGCACCTCGGACAGCAGCGTCTCGTCGTCGCAGCGGACGTAGCTGCCGGCCATGCCGACCCGCATCCGGCCGTGCCGCCGCGCGACGTCGTCGACCAGGTAGGTCAGCGACTGCGGCACCGGCGTGCGCGAGCGGGTCCGGAACAGCTCGTGCAGGTCGCTGGCGCTGCGGCCGGCGTCGAGCGCGCGGCGTACGGAGGTCTCGCTCACGCGGTAGACGGTCGCGCCGCCGGTGGACTCGACGTCGGCGGTCAGGGCGAGGTCCCGTGCCAGCTCGCGCTCGAGAGGTCCGGGGGCGACGACGGTCAGGTCGGGCTGCACGAGCACGTGGTCGAGCGGTGCGGGCAGCCGGTCGGCGAGCAGCCGGGCCGCCTGGCGCTCGTCGCCGGCGAGCAGTGCCCGCGCCGCCGCGGACAGCCCACCCCGACCGGTCAGGCCGAGCTGCTCGGCCTCCGCCAGCGACCAGCGGTGCACGGCGTCGCGCAGCCGCCCGCCGCGGCGCGGCGCGGACCAGACGAGCCGGGCCGAGACGCTGTCCGGCGTCGCCGCCGTGCCGGGCGGCGTCGTGGTCAGCAGCTGGAGCACCCGGCGCCGCTCCGCGGGGGCGCCCGACCGCTCGAGCTCCGGCCCCAGCGGTGCGATCACCTTGTCCCGGTCGCCCCGCTCGCCGGCCAGGGCCGGCAGCCGGGTGAGGTCCAGCCAGGCGGTGACGAGGGCGATCCAGCGCAGCTCCGGCGGGAGCGCGAGCCAGCCGTCGTAGGCCGTGGTCGGCACCCACTCCGGGTCCACTCCCGGCGTCTGGTCGAGCAGCCCCGCCCCGGCCAGCACCTCGACCAGCAGCGCCACGGCGGGCTCGGGCAGGTCGACGTCCCTGGCGGTGCGCTTCAGCTCGCGCACCCCGACACCGCCGGCGCGCAGCACCGACGGCGGCGACTCGGCCCAGAGCTCGAGCAGCGCCTCCGCCCTGGTCACGAGCTCGGCGGCGCGGTGCGCGGCGGTGTCGTCGACCCCGGCGACCTCGGCGGTCTCCAGCGGCGGCGGCACAGGGTCGAGCGCCCCCAGCGCCCGCTCCCCGCGGACGACGAGGCCGACCTCGCGGGGCAGCTCGACGGTGGAGTCGTCGACGGCGACGAGCAAGCCGTGCGCGAGCAGCCAGCGGACGGGGGAGTCGGTGCTGGAGGCGGGCTTGCGGGCGTCCTTCACCTGGCCGAGCGGTGACCCGGCGGCGAGCGTCTCCAGCACCCGGCGCGCGTCGTCGCCGGCGGAGGAGACGAGCGCGGCCACCCGCGTCGGGTCGGCGAACAGCTCGATCACGCCGCCGACGCCGTCCACGCCGAGGGTCGCGGCGACCGGCGCGACGTCCTTGACGCGCAGCATCGACAGCAGCGTGCGGACGGGGCGCCCCAGCCCGGCCGCGGCGGGCGCCACGACGTCGCGGACCGGACCGACGACGTGCAGCGCGGCCGGCGGCCCCCAGACCAGCGCGAGGTCCTCGAGCCGCCGGACGCCGTCGGCCACCTGGTCGGCCGTGGCGGCGGCGCCGACCAGCCCCTGCAGCGCATCGAGCGAGGTGGAGGTGCCCTCCGACGACGCCAGCACCAGCCCGTCGAGCAGCGCCAGCGTGAACGCGTCGAGCGACTCCAGCGCCCGCAGCACCGACAGTCGCACCGCCGCCCGAGCAGCCAGCACGCCCA